>JAUCQD010000272.1 GCA_030372945.1 Methanothrix sp.
CAATGCGCAAACGGTCAGCAGACCGCAGGGACTTGCGGTCGATGTATGCAAAGCTGGCACCTGATTTTTGGCTGGCGTCCCGGACGAGCTTTGCGTCCAGCCAAGATGCATTGTAGCTGGAGAAAAGATGCCCAAAGGCAATATCTGCTTTCAACATGAGGTCCGTCTGCCTCTGCACATAATGGCCGCCGCCAAATCCCAAAAATACTGGAAGCTCTCGAAGCTCCAGGGCAAGAATGGCTCTTGCTGCAGCCTCGCCGGCATGCACGTCACACCACTCGGCCATTGTGCTGCCTATCTCTGCAAAGAAGCATGGCGTTCTCATGTCAGTCGGCCCGTGATGCGTAGCTTCTGCAGATACCTGGAATCTCTGCGGAGCGAAATTTCTAATGTTGCATAAAAAAGACCTCAAACCTGCTGGCGAGGCACAAGAAACCTCCCGCCGAAATTTTTCGATCACACCTGTGAAGTGCCCGCCAAACCACGGCAAGCCAGCCTTGGACTCGTGCCTGCAGGCGAAGACGACAATCCTTAGGTGCAATCCCAGGCCGTTAAGGTGAGCGTCAAACCCTCGCAGAGCACTCTGCTCCTCATCGTGAATTATCAGGCATTTGTTGCCAGAACGCCGAAATCCATCATGCTCTTCCCAATGCTCAAGTTCCAAAAGACGTTCATAGATGTTGAGGCTTGCCGGATCTGAACTGGAGCAGATTACGGCAACCTCATCCATCATCTCCTGTTCATATCTCCTTGCCCACACCAAGCATCCTGGCCACCATTGGAGAATAACTAATCTTTGTTGCCTTGATCTGGGAAAGGGGCATGATCACAAGCATGGGCCTCTCATTGACAAGTCCATCTGCTGAAAGATTGCGCAGCTCGGCGTCCAAGCGGCTCTTCAGTTCAGGATAGCCAGTGGACAAGAAAGAACCGAAGACCTCCCCTGGCTGCAAAATACTGAACAGAGGGGCTCCTACGTTCTTTAGGGCCCTGTAGACCCTGGCAAGGTCTTCGCGGCTATGGCCGTGTCTGATCTTAACGTGGTAGAAGGACAGCAACTCACAGCAGATCTTCTGCCAATCGACATATGCCTCTCGGAACAATAGTCCTGTCTGGAAGAACTTGGTGCGCTTTCCGGAGATTGTAGGTCTGGAGATTCCAGTTCTCTTGGAGAGCTCAAGGTCTGATAGCATTGGATACTTCACAAATGCGTAAAGCGTAAGCTTGTCCTTCTCCGTGAGTCGGGATTCATCCGTCAGTGCTACTGGCTTTGGCGGAATTATCTCCTCAGGAAGATCTGTTCTGCCTAGATCGAAAAGGCTATTCACTGCCAGGGCTGCATCTGCAGAGTAGCTGGAGACTTGGAAGGGATAGTGGAAGTAAACGATATCCTCAATGAAATCGCTATTGTAATATCCATCGATGATTGGATCGAAGTTCATCTTGAAGTCCGTTAAGCTCTTTGAGTAGAATATAGAGACGGAGTCAGTGTTTGAAGAGACATGAGCCACACAATTGGGGTAGCCGGTCCAATCCTGGAATGATTTAGATTCTCGTCTAACCTCAAAAGGCGCAGTTGGCTTGTATCTGACGAAGACCGAGGTAAGGATTTCGGCGCCCACAGCTTCTCCGGAAGGAACATTTAATAGTTTTATGAGTTTCCAGTCTCTGAACTTCCGCTTGCTCTTGAATATCGTCGATCGATCAACGCCAATGTTTGAGGCGAGATCTATATCACTAAACCCCGGATATCTGGCAAGACCGTAAAGAACTAACCTCTCCTTTGATGTTAATTTCAGTTGCATTCTAAAATCTATACTTTTTTTAAGTATTTATAGGTTGCCTAATCTTAGATTTCTCAGCATATCTAACCTGCATATACAACGGATAAGTGGTATCAATTTTGCCATAATTTATTGTGTCTGACCACTAGCTGCACTTTGCCTGATCGGAAGCTGGACAGTCGATCTTTTCAGCACTGAAAACGGCAAATCATGTCCCGGCACCACTATGTCTGCAAGATTTATTATCCTCGCCATGCTTGAGACGGCTAGAGCTCGATCTACGTGTATGAAAGGCGGCACATTTTTTTGGAAGTTGCCAAAAGTGGGGATTGCATCACCTGCTATTACTATCGTCTCCAGACCTTCCACGACTATGGATATGCTGTCCATGGTGTGGCCTGGCGTATCTATCGCTCGCACTCCTGGTGCGATCACCTCTCCATCTTTTGGCGAAAGGATTATCGCCTGAGGGAAAAGAGAGTTGTTCCCGCAATGGTCTGGGTGAGCATGAGTATTCACGAGGGTATCTATCTGCTCAGAACTCAGGCCCAGCCGGGCTAAAGCATTGAGGATCTGTTCTCCCTCACCTGCCAGCCCTGTATCCACAACAATCTTTCTTTTTTTGGATATTATCAATGTTACCGAAGATCTGGCGTCCAGAATCCTTCCAGACTCATCCCTCAGGATCGAGCCGGGCTTGATGAGGAATACATCAGGCATGAGGCGACATCCTCTCAGCTCTTGGGTGAGATAGACATTCAAGCCAGGTAAAGCTTTTGAAGCTTTGCGCACAGTCGCTCTACCTGCTGCACTGCCGTGCCGATGTACTGATGTGGGTCCAGCAGCGATCGGATCTCCTCAGGCTTGAGGTGAAGCATTACAGTCTCATTCTCCATGAGAACATCTGCCAGCTCTCTTCTCTGCTCGAAGGCCGTCATGCTGCTCTTACGCATTATCTCGTGCGCCTGCTGTCGTCCCACGCCTTTCTTTGCCAGTTCTACCATCACATTCTCAGCCATGTTCAGGCCGTGCAACAGCGTCAGATTCCGCTCGATATTTTCGGGCCGCAGCCGGATGTTTTTGAGGGTGCTCTCTGCGAGGGTTATGAGATGATCGGTGAAGATGAAGGCCTCAGGGAAGATGACGCGCTCGCAGCTTGAGTTTGTAAGATCGCGTTCATCCCAAAGGGGGATATTCTCGAAGGCGGGCAACAGCTGCGCGCGCACGATGCGTGACAGTCCGCATATCTGTTCAGACTTGATCGGATTGCGTTTGTGGGGCATTGTGGAAGATCCCACCTGCTTTTTGCCAAAACCCTCTTCGACCTCTGCGATCTCCGTGCGCTGCAAGGAGCGCATCTCAACGAAGATCTTGTCAAGCGTGGACGCGACAAGCGCCATCCAGCAGACCATTTCAGCATGCCGATCGCGCTGCACCACCTGGTTGGAGACATCTACCTCTGTCAGACTAAGATGACGCATGACGCGTGTCTGGATCTCCATGCCTTTTTTGCCAAAGGCTGCCTGGGTCCCCACCGCACCACTCATCTTACCAACAGCCACGCGTGGGCGGAGCTGCTCCAAACGCTCGATGTGGCGTGCTATCTCTGAAGCCCATATCGCGAACCTGAGACCGTATGTGGTGGGAACAGCAATCTGGCCGTGTGTCCTGCCCGCGCAGACCACTGTCCTGTTCTTCATGGCAAGGTCGAGCAGCAACGCCAGCAGCTTCTTAAGCTTTGGCTCCAGCACATCCAAAGAAGCTTTGATCTGCAGGCCAGTAGCAGTATCCAAGATATCGTTGGAGGTCGCACCCAGATGGATCCACTCTCCAAATTTTGGGCTAACCTCGGCCATGGCTAGCACCGTGGCCATCATGTCGTGGCCTATCTCATCCTCGATCTGCTTGGCTCGATTTGGGCTTGCAGCCTCAGCTGCTGCTGCGATCTCGGCGGCCGCACCCTTGGGGATCATGCCCAGCTCCTCTTCAGCCTGGGCGAGGGCAGCTTCGACGCGGAAAAGACAGCGAAGCCGGAAATCCTCCTCCCAGATCGCCTTCATCTCTTGTGTACCATACCTGAATTCTATCGGGTGAATCGCCATGTATGAACGATTGTTTTAAGGGATTGATGGAGCTTTTGGTCCAAATGTCTGTATTTTGCTGATTTCAAATCCAAAGGACGGCCTCAGACTGAACTTCGCCAAAAGAGATATCTACGTTAGGCTGCATCTGTAATTTGAGGAGGTAAAAATGGCTGAGTTTCTCAATCCTTTCAGCGGCAAAGTGCCTGAACGCAAGCTAACAGAGGGAGAGCTGATCAGAGCGATTCGCCTAGACCTGGCTGCAGAACACGAGGCAGTCCATCTCTACATGGCCCATGCCGAGGCCACGGACAACCCTCTGGCCAAGAAGGTACTATTGGACATCGCAAACGAAGAGAGGGTTCATGCAGGCGAATTTGCCCGGCTGCTTAGCATTCTCACGGGAGACGAAGATGCTCTGCTGGCCGAAGGCGCTCAGGAGGTCGACGAGATGGCATCCAAGCTCTAAGCCGCACAGCAGGCTGCCACAGCGGATGCTCCAAAGCCCGGTGGTGTTGTCCGCCTCCAGGCTTATTTTGGAGGCCATAGCCCAAAAGCAATGTTGAGGCCCATTACAACTACGCCAGCACCAATACAGGCCCCAACTATCATCTTGGGATTGAGCTTGATCGATGTATCATCGGCCTCAAAGTATCTCATCAGTCCTGCTGATGACTGCAGGCCGCTGCTTTCACTCTTTTTCTTTGCCATGTTTTCTTCTATCACCTCATCATCTTAAAGTAGATTGCGGTTTGCCCAGCAGTTATTTTGATTATTCTCAAAGCCAGCCGCTCTCATCCTGGAATGGGTATTTATCCGTCTTTCCACCTTTGATGATCATAGGCCAGTTCTCGCTTGGATTGCCTTTGGCAACATGGCCGCTCCAGTAATTTCCACCGATGAGATTGCCCCCATCCCAGCTGTTGTTGCCGTACATGTCTTGCGAATGCTCCTTGTTGTTGACAAAGTTGTTGTGATAGATCTGGTTGCCTGATGAGTAAATGATCTGCAGGCCCATAGGATTGTTTGTGAAGTTATTCTGGTAGATCTGATTGTCGTTGGAGTAGTTGAGCCAAACTCCAGTCTCATAGTTGTGATCCACAACGTTGCCGCGAATGGTATTATTGTTGCAGTCGAGAAGCGATATACCGTTTTGATTGTTGCCTGAGGCAATGTTTTCGACTATCTGATTTGAGTTTGAGCTGACCAGGAACATCCCGCTGTATCTGTTGCCTAACAGATGATTTCCCAAGACCTCATTTCCAATTGAGTTCACCATGCGTATGCCATAACAATTTGATACATTGTTCTCCTGGATCTTGTTTTGGTTTGAGTTGAAAAGGAAAATGGCATCATTGGTGACATCGTTCCTCTTCAGGATGACATTATCGCAATACGCCAGAGTGATATGAGCAAGCTTTTTATTCTGTATGAGCCCTCCCGATTTGCCATAGATGTAGGCCACAGGCGCTCCGTCTACCAGATTTGATTCGTCGATGGAATTATTGAATCCTTCTTTAGCAGAGCTTTCCACGTAGAGGCTCCACTTTATCTCCTGGAATCTGTTGTTCTTCAGCAAGTTGGCCGAAGAATCCAGCATGATTATTCCTTTGTCTCCTCTGTAAATTTCGTTGTCCTGCAATCTGTTGCCGTTGGAATAATCTACCTCTATTGCCGTATCTTTGGTGTCAAGAATGCTGTTTCCAGTTATTATGTTCTCACTGCTTTTTGCCAGACCAAAGGCCCGAGTGCTATTCTCAATGCTGCAACCTGCGATTGCGTTCCAATTGGAGTTCTCAAGGGCAATTCCGAACTCGACGTTCTTGATGCTGTTGTTTTCGATCTCCTGGCCACTGCAGTTCATGAGGTACATTCCGCGCAAACTTCGAGAAACAGCATTGTCCCTCAGATTGCCGGAGGTGCTATTGAAGATCCATATCCCATATGTCTTGGACTCAATCTTGTTTCCAATGATCTCAGAATCGCTGCTGTTCATCAGCCAGACGCCCATAGATGAGCCGTTCGCACTATTGCCTATGATGCTGTTTTTCCCAGCGTCCCTGATCAGTATGGCGACCGTCCCGCCAATGATTTCATTATCGAGCACATCGTTGTTGCTTGAATTGGTCAGCAGGGCCACTCCACCCTCGCAATCCTTCACGACGTTCTCGGCAATGGAGTTCATGTGCGAATCGCTGACGAGCAATGCAGGGTTATCCTTCTCAAATACGTTCTCCTTGATGGTGTTCCCGTTGGACCGGACACGTATGCCTGGTCCTGTGAAGTTCTCGAAGGTCAGACCCTCCAGAGAGCAGCCATCTGAGGTTATCGTAATTCCTGTCTCCTTCCCGTCTCCTTTGAGGACTATCGGCTCCCTCTCGCCAAGGAGTGGCATGAGGGATACGCTCTTGTTGAGAACTACCTCTTCGTGATAGTTTCCAGGCTTGACATATATTGTGTCGCCATTACTTGCAGCGATCACGGCTTCTTGGATGGTCTTATAATTGGCGAAGCCGTCATCATCCACGATGTACGATCTTGCTCCATCAATTGGTTGGAGCCATATTAGCAAGACAATGAAGATGATCACGGGATTTCTTGGCATATGACTAACTTACTTGCTAAGGCTCCTTTTATAGTTAATGCAACCGTCGAGGCATTGTCCAGGCATATCAAGACAACCCCTTTATTTCCAGTGGAA
>JAUCQD010000273.1 GCA_030372945.1 Methanothrix sp.
AGCTCTTTTCCAATTGCAACCAATGCCTTGTCTGCCTATGAAAAACTCCCCATAAATTGGATATTTGGTATCCGCGATTATAGCTGTTTCGAAATTGAAGTCCTTAGTGCAAATAGCAGTAACACTAAAGGGAGTTACGTGCGGAGATGAAACTCAATGGTGGCTGCGAATGCGTCTTAAAGCGTAGGAGTAAAGATATATCCCATCTTGAAATAAGGCCTTCTATGAAGCTCGCTGTTATTACTACCATTCTGGCGCTGGCCATGCTATGCATCTTGCCAGCCATCGGGGTGGAGACTGCCGACTACTGGTTCTCCCAGGCCCAAAAGCTCGCCATGGAGGGCAGCTTCGAGAAGGCCGTCGCCAGCTATGACAAAGCCTTAGAGCTGGACCAATCGAACCCATCTATATGGATCAGCAAGGGATTTGCCCTGGCCAACTTGGGCAAGTTCAACGAGGCTGCAGACTGCTTTGACGAGGCTATCTCGCGAAACGCATCGATAGCAGATGCCTGGTACTACAAAGGCCTTGCGCTCTCAGTGGGCCTGGGAAAGTACGAAGAGGGAATCGCCTATCTTGATAAGGCGTTGGACCTTAATCCAAACCATTATGATGCCTGGATAAACAGGGGCATGGCACTGGCCAATATTGGCAAGGTTGACGATGCCATCACAAGCTTCGACAAGGCCATTGACATAAATCCCCAGGATCCCATTGGCTGGAATAATAAGGGAGTTGTTCTCAAGGATCTGGGAAGATATCAGGAGGCGCTCTCATGCTTCAATAAGGCTTTAGAGCTTAACCCTTCCTACGAGGTCGCAAAGCAGAATAAAGAGCAGACCCAGCAAGATATGCGGGGCTCGTATCAGGACAACTTCTACGAGCTGGATGACATGCTGTATAGGGCCAAGCAGAGAGAAGGGTCTCTTATGAATTGATGGGATATATTCACCCCTAGGCCATTCGATTCCCTACAGGCGCTCTGGGGCAGCGGGGGTCGGGCCAATGACCGCGATCACATCCATAAGCCTTGAGTGCATCGCGAATGCATCGCCCGAGACCTTCATGGCAGATGTGGAAGTCAGAACAATCTCGGCAAGGACCATCATGGACCTCAGATTGGTCAGGGTGGGCCAATTTCAAAGCCCTTGGAGAATTCCAGATTTCGAGCAGGCTATGTTTGTTTAAGTCCCCAATGATGAAATCTGGATGGAAGTACAGTTCTTCGCATATAGTAACCCTGCCATCCGGAAGTACAACTACACCACGACGATTAGCTGTGCAGAAAGCCCTGTCCCAAAAAGCCGACGCCCTTTTCTCTTTATCGCCACTATATGGATCTCCTGGCAGGCCGCTAAAAATTATGGCTTTATCAGGAAACTCTTTTTTTATTTCATTTAGCTCGCTCTCAAACTCAGTGATATCTTCAAGATGGCAGAACATCTTATCTTCATGGCGATAGAGCGAACGTCCATAGCACGTGAAATGAGCCTTGAATACCTGAGGCAACTCTGCCAAGTAGCGGGCTAACCTGATGGCATCTTTGACATTATAGGGAGTCAAAACAGTATTGGTACGGACCTTAATGTTGGCCTCGCCCAGATAGTCTATGGTCTGCAATATTTTTCTGCCATAGCCTGCTTTTGTGGCCACTAAGTTGTCTATGATATCAGCGTCAAGTGCATCGATGCTTATCTGTATGGTTGATAAGCCCATCTCTGCCAGTTGCTCAACTTGACCCTTCGATAATGGATATTTAGTAGGGATGTTGGGATAAAGTTTATTCTGGAAGGTAAGTCGGATGAGATCAAAGGCATCATCCCTGCAGAAGAGATCTCCTCCTGAGAAGTCTACTGCCTCTATGCCGCATTCATTGGCGTCCCTTAGCAGTCGCTCGAATAAAAATAGACTGAACTCCTCCAGACCTTTAGCGCCTTCTCGATCAGCATAGCAGTAACGGCAGCTGGTAAAACATCGCATTGTCGGAAGCACTATTAGGGAGCAGGGATATTTACATCTGGTATCAGTCATATCTATTGATCCTGCAGAAATTATGAAGTCTTTTGGATCGTAAATTCGGGCTTTCTCAGGATCAATGCGAGACATATCAACGATAAGCGAACCTATCGTCTGTTCTCTATTCGCATGCAGGGCCAACAGTGATTCTATCTCTTTAGATGCTAATTCTAGGTCAAGATTGAATAAATAGGCAACAATCTTCTCGATCTCATTGAGATCGCGTTTGCCGTCGAAGAGAGAGAGCATTACAGCTTGCTGCGGATAGAGAAAACGAAAAGCTGTATCGTTTATGCTATTTGTCGAATTGACAGAGAACAAAATAGCTCTGCTGCCATCATGTCTCATCTTCACTTCGGGACTGAGAATAAGGCCCATGGAATCCAGGAGGGTGTACGATTAGAGGCTATGAAACATTACTGGCAGAGCAGCTATAGCAGGAGGTACACGTTGAGCAGCCCTTATCGCAGCCTTTATCGCATTGTCCTTTTCGTCTAGCAATGGCCTCTTCTATCACACTCATGACCTCAAGATGCGAAAGGCCAGACGACTCTATAAGCGCCTTCAGCTCATCTAAGCTTTCATCATCCGCTTCGTACATGGATTTGCCCCCTTTTTCGAATATACACTAAGTATCGGCTAAAAAATAATTTAAGGAGGGCCCGAGAACTTGCCTGCAGAGCAGCTCGAGCAGGATGTACATGTCGTGCATCCTTTCTCGCATCCTTGGCTGCATGGTCCTTTCCCCTTCCTTGCAGCAGCCTCCTTGATAGCGATCATGATTTCAGGCTGTGAGAGGCCAGATGCGTCCAGCATTGTCTTTATAGCTCCCAAATCGTACGTACAGTCGCTCATTAAAATTACCAAGCCATTTATATAATCGTCATATCATTTATAC
>JAUCQD010000274.1 GCA_030372945.1 Methanothrix sp.
TGGCAATAGGCTCGATCCTTCCAGATCTCATCGACAAACCCCTTGGTCTGATTATATTCGGCACTATGAACCATGGTAGGATCTTCGCGCACACGCTGCTCTTTTTGCTGGTCCTTGCAATGCTTGCCGTCTACCTCCAAAACAAAAGGCTTGCATCTCTATCAGCCGGTGTGCTGACCCACCTGGCCCTGGACGCCATGTGGAACTCTCCGACAATCCTGCTCTGGCCGCTCCTAGGCCCCTTTCCGCCAGCCGACCCTCTCAGCACATTGGGCTATCTGCACATGCTCCTCCAGAGCCTGAGAGATCCAGGGATCCTGCTGCCTGAATTCCTGGGATTTGCATATCTTTTATACTTTGCTTTTGAGCAAAAAAATTTGCAAAAGATTTAATAAGAAACTGTGATAAGACACAATTATAAGTACTTGAGAACCCTCAGTATAATTCATCACTCTGTCATGAATTGACTACGCCTGCATGTAGGGAGGAGGAGATGAGGGAGCGCAGAAGCAAAGACAGGATCATACTTGAAATTCTGCATACTTGCAGTGAGGGCGTGAACATCACCCGGATCGTGTATAATGTCAACACAAATTTCACCATAGTGAGGTTCTATCTGAACTCGTTGATCAAGAAGGGCCTCATAGAGCCTGTAGAAGGAACCCCAAAATTGTACAAAACCACACCAAGAGGCCTTGCCCTCATGAACAAACTTGCTAGCCTTTACAATGAGCTGGAGAACTGAGCCTTGATTGGCGTCTTGAGTAGCACGTAGCACATAAACTGAACTTTATTTCTTATTTTTATTTCTTACTTAAATTAGGAGCATTCTTTCTCAAAGATTTATTATTGTTTGGATGCAATGTCATTACATAGTCATGATAAGTGGTGTCCGAGAGATGAATGAAGCGAGATTATGCCTTATGATGGCGCTCCTCCTTGCCGCCGAATCGTTCTTGGCAGCAGCAGTCGAGGATCGAGACAGCACCAATGTCTTTGCAAGCCTGCCTGCACAAATTGAGATCCAAGTACCATCACAATATGAGAATTTGCAACTGATGAACTGCTCGCCCTCCAGTTACGGATCTGCCACCAGCGGCGTCGAGGTCAGGTCCAACCTGAACTGGAGCTTGGATGTATCAGGCAGCACTGCCACCGGTCACATGGTAGGGAGCACGGGAACCCCGCTGCACGAGCTGCACAGCCCGATGACCGTAAGATCCCTGAGCCCCGAAGGCGGCCCTGTTACAATTCCCGGCACTGATAGTAGTCCTGTGATGCTGCTCACTAACATCGCCCCTGGTGACTACTCCGGCTCCAGCACAATCAGCCTGACCTTTGAGCAGTTTTTCGGCTGGAATGATTATGCTGACGACGATTACCGGTTGACAGTAACCCTCACGGCTGCGCCCACTTGAAAGGAGGGATGTTTAGATTGGGTGATCTGCGGAAAATGATCGTCGTTGCTCTGGTCCTGATCTATGCTGCACTCTCAAATCAGGAAGCAGCTGAGGCATCTTCCGGCCTCACTCATATCAATGCGAGCTACAGGAGCAATCTGGAGCTGGTGGTGCCTTCTGGAGATGTATCCCTGCAGGGTGCCTCACCAGGAAAAGAGGCGAAAGCCAGCAGCGTTCTGACCGTCCGGGCCAACATCCCTTGGGTCCTTTGGGTCCGGGGAGAGGGGAACACCGGCGGAAAGATGCAGAAGGTGAATGGTCCCGCAACCCTGAAAGATCAGATCAGAATCCAGCAAACTGGATCGGGCGCATACAAAGAGATCACTCTCTCGGATAAGTTCAAGATATACTGCCGAGGGCTGGCCGGCGAATTTCTGATACCAACGGACTTCAAACAGAGATTCTCCTGGAAAGATGTGCCCTCTGACTACAAGATGCAGATCTCATTCAAGCTGGTTCCAGATTAGTCTAGGGATGTATTGGTGAATTAGATGATCTCAAGAGTTAATTTAATGGAATTTGCCCTTGTGCTGATGGCAATGATACCTGTCGGCCTGGGCCTAGGCGTAAGCGGCGTGGTCTTTGAAGCTGATGTGTCACCTGGCGAGAGCATCAGCCATGAGATGATTGTCAGCCTCAGAGAGGGCGAGAAGCCATTAGACCTTGTTGTTGTGGTGGAGGACTGGAACCAATCGATTGATGGCGTAAACCAGCCTCAAGAAGAGATGGCAGGTCAAAGCATCTACTCTGCTCGCAGCTTCCTGAAGGCTGAGCCATCGAAGCTTCACATCGACCCAGGAGAATCCAAGAAGATCGCAGTGAGAGGGGACGTACCTCTGGATGTTGGTGCAGGAGGAAGATATGCCCTAATAGGAATTTACAGCATCCCGGAAAAGGCCGGAGAGGAGACTGAGAACAGCGTCGGCGTCTCTGTGGCTGTAAATGCGCTTGTCCGCCTGACAATATCAGGGACAGAGCTCTCCAAGCAGGGCGATATCACGTCTATGAGAATGGATGACAACTGCCAGAATTTGTCGTTGGTATTCAAGAACGAAGGCAACTACCACTTCAAGGCAAGTGCAAGAGCCTTCCTGAAAGACTCAGTCGGCAACATCCTTGCCACGTCCTCATCGCCCTTAAGCTCAAATATACTTCCCGAAGCATCAAGGCTCTTTCAGCTAACCCTTGTTCCCGATGAGGAGCTGAAGCGGGGAAGCTATTTTGTAAATGCGAGCGTAGAGTCCGAGGATGGCACACTTCTGGCCTCAAAGGAGATAGAAATCAAACTGTAAGGACATGAGGCTGAATTCACTTGGGTTCATCTCTGCTTCCATAGCATCTGCGTCCATGGCACTGCTCTTTTTAGCCATACCCTGCAATGCCATGATCCAGACAGCAGCACCAGGCCAATCAGTCGGGGATACATTGACCTTGGGCGAGCCCGACGGTCCTGATATCTCTCTGGAGGTTCCGGCGACCATTGCTGACTGGGTTCTTCTTCCTACTGCTGACAATCAAAAGCAAATCACCATTAGGGTCGAGGCAAATGGTGGTTGGACGCTTGCAGTCTCATCAAATCGACCAGACGGAAGAATGGCCCCATACGATCCAGTGGCAGAAAGTTACATTCCAGATGGCAGAAGCCTCAGCAACCCTCTGAAGATCTCAATGCCCGGCTGTGCAGGTCACCCTGCAGCCTGGGAGGTCGACCTCAGCAGGCCTGGTACAATCCAGCAGATGGGCGGCAACCGAGCTGGTGCGCCAATAGCAATGATCGCGACATTGCATCAATCGGTGACCTGGGAGGACGAGCCCTCTTCGGATGAATTCGTCTACAGGATAGATCTAAAATTCACAGTCACTCCATCGGATTAGGTCCCATGATCAAAAACAGCCTTGCTCTGGCCTCCTGCCTCCTTGTATTGCTCGCACTCCAATGCACTGCATCAGATGACCTTGATGCAGAACGCGAAGTTCTACTGATCGTTGATCTGCCAGCAACAGTAGTCTGCGATGTCACAGTTTCAGATCTCCTTCCCAAGGGACTGATCTATGAGAGCGAAAGCCTCAGGATAAGTGGATCTGAGATACATCCAAAAGAGACGGTCAGCGATCCCAATGACGGCACCGGAGACGTCCTCATAACCTGGTACTTTGGCGAGGTAAACAATACAATGGATCAGGACATTCGGATCGGCTTTCAGGCGAAGGTGGCCGATGCGCCTGATGTTCGGGCAGGAGCTCTCCTCTCCGGCGAAAAAGCGACTTTGCGCTGGAGAGATTCCAGCGATTGCCTGCACTTTTCCTCGGACGAGTCGGACGGTGTAGTAATAGTCGAGCCTCATTTGATTTTGGAGAGAGCCCTTCGGCAAGACGAAAAATATGAGACCTGTCTCTTATACACATCTCCGAGCC
>JAUCQD010000275.1 GCA_030372945.1 Methanothrix sp.
TGTGTATAAGAGACAGGTACTTCAGGAGGTGTGTTATCTTACGAGGATTTGGTGACATTTGATTGGGTATTTATCCCCAGAGGAGTGATAAGGATCATAACAAAGGGTACACTTCGAATTTACGGCAATCATGGCACGCTACCAATGGTCACTTAGTCGAAGATGATTTTATGATCAATGTACTTATAGATCGAGATGGCTGCATAAGCTGCGGCCAGTGCTGGGATGCCTGTCCCAATTTCTTCGAGGAGAGTGCAGAGGACGGATGGAGCCAGGTAGCAAAGAAGTTCAGAATAGCAGGAAAACCGAACGAGGGTGTGGCTTTAGAGGATATGGAGGAGTGCGTGAAGCAGGCGGCTGAAGGCTGTCCAGCCCAGGTGATACATGTTGGCGCTCCTTCTGTCGGCTTTGATCCTGTTTAGGAGCCGTCTTGAAGAGGCGATAGTAGTATTTAAGCATTAGCAGCAAGAAACGGAAGGCAGAATGATAACGAATTTCAGATCGGAGAGAAAGAAAATTCTATTCCTGTGCACCCACAACTCCGCTCGCTCCCAGATGGCAGAAGGCCTCTTGCGGGCCATGTTCGCAGACCGCTATGAGGCCTACAGCGCCGGCGTCGAGGCCGCAAGGGTCGATCCCCGCGCCATCACTGTAATGAAGGAGCTGGGGATCGACATCTCTGGCCAGCGTTCCAAGTCGATCGAGGAATTCCAGGACACTGTATTCGACCTAGTTGTCACAGTCTGTGATCGAGCCAGACAAGCCTGCCCCATCTTCAGCACGCGTCTGGAGTCTCCGACAAAATCTCCTAGGGCAAAAGAGGCGATTCACAGGAGCTTCGAGGACCCAGCTTTGGCCAGGGGCTCAGAGGAAGAGCAGCTAGAGGCCTTCCGGCGGGTCAGAGACGAGGTAGGGGAGTGGATCATCCAGACATTTGGGGGATAGCCTTTGGATTTTAATCCTTGCGAAGCGCCTCCAGTGCTTCCTCGACCCCATCCAGTTCCATCTTCAGCGTTTGCTGCAAAAGAGCCTGCGCTCATGGCAGCAGCACCTTTCATGGTGTCCGAGATGATGTATTTCATAGGGAATGCCATGAACCCCATGGCGGTCCATGCAGCCGCACATCTCACTTGCACCCAGTCGAGAGGCTGCACCATGCAAAGGCGCGACTGGGTGACCTGGTTTTTCTACATAACACATTTTTACTCAACCTCTTCTCACAGCAGATCTACGACAATCCTATTGGTCTTCAGCCGCCAGATCAATGATCATCACGCCAGTGACTCGTCCGCCATATCGCCACGTGAAAAAAATTAGGGCGCTGTCAGTCGCATCCTCAGGGAGCTGTATAATACTCAGCTATGCTAAGAACGTTATTTTTTCTATCCACCACCTGTACAACCTCCCCATCTTCCAGCCCGGGGTCATATTTTACAACCTGCCCTGAAAATACACGACCGCCTCTAGCTACAAAAGGAACAGCAGCATCGTTAACCACTACTCTTCCCATTGAAGTTCTATGAGACCTCTCGACTTCGGACATATTTCACTCACCTTTTTCTGCTCATCTCTTTTGAGAGCCTATGTCGTTATGTATTTATCTTATTATGTATTAAATCTTTCGGAGATAGTATTAACAATCCATAATTACTGGATGACGCTGCCAGTACCAGTTACTTTCGATCCGCATGAGTTGTCTAACTGTCTATATATCTTTCCGGAGTATGGGGTCAGAGTGCAGTCACATGAAAAATTCAGTCACAAGAAAAGAGCGATATGCACAAAAGCCGTACCATTTATATTGGATAAGTACGTAAACTACGATATCGGAGCGTGCAATGGCGATTCGTTGCCTGCATTTCAGTGGAAGAAACGGAGGTATTGGCAGATGAAGACAGTACTGGTCCTTGGCTTGCTGGTTTTGTTCTTTGTCGCTCCTAATGCGGCTCTTTGTGAAACCCCGTCTTTGGTCACAGCCGATGAGGTCATGGTCAAGATAAAGCTTGGCTTGCCCGCGGAGTACGATAACGTTATTATAAAAGGCAATTTGACGTCGGACCAGCTTGGCTTGACTGCCAAAGAGATCCTGCGCATCCCATTTGAAGTGGAGATGCCTACAGATGAGCCAATGGCTGCCAATTCTTCGATCGTGATTAAAAATTCCACAATAGATGGTTTGGTGGACTTCAACAACACTGTATTTCATAAACAAGTCAGCTTTGAAAATACATTCTTTGTCGAAAATGCATCCTTCCGCCACTCTTTGTTTAATGGAGAAGTATCATTTGCGAAGTGTGTGTTCAATAAGACTGGAGACTTCACAGGCTCTCAGTTCAAAGGCAAGGCGAGCTTTCTGCAGACGTGTTTTGGTGGGATCGCATCTTTTGTCAGCACTCAATTTGGCAGCATCGCAGATTTCAGCCTTGCCACCTTCTGCTCAGTTGCGTCCTTCAAAGACGCAAAGTTTTCTGGACCCGTTGGCTTCATGGAGACTCGATTTTGCAACTGTGCTGAATTTGTCCTCGGCCAATATGCTGCTGATGCAACTTTTGACAGGACCTATTTTGCCGGAGATGCCAACTTCAGTGGATCCACATTCAGCCAGGTCGCAAAATTCAATGGAACTCAATTTAAAAACGAGACATCATTCGAAGGGGCACATTTCACCGGATCAGCACAGTTTTTGAAACCCGTCTTCAATAACACGATAAAATTCAACTCCGCGCAGTTTGACAAAGCCACCTGCTTTACACAGGCTCGATTCGCGGGTCCTGCATACTTCACAAGTGCCAAATTTAACGATCTGGTCGAGTTTATGGAGTGCGATTTCCTCGGAAGCTCGACCTTCAATCAATCCGATTTCCGAATCGATGCCGTCTTCAATAACGCGTCGTTTCATGGACCTTCCGATTTTCTAGGAGCCAATTTCATGGGATTTGCCGATTTCGGTGGTTCGCAGTTTGCACATGATACTGATTTTTGTAATGCAAGCTTTCTCGGTGCCGCGGACTTCAGTAGGTCGACATTTAATAAAAAGATCAATTTTCATGGTGCACAGTTTAAAAAGAACGTCAATTTCGAGAGCGTCAGGGTTAATACTATCAATTTGACGAAGGCTAGATATGAATGGCTCTTCTTGCATTGGGATTCTGTTGATCATCTTGAGTTCGATGATGCCGCTTATCAAACGCTGATTAACAACTATAAAAGACTGAAATGGCTCAAGGATTCATACTACTGCCATTCCACCTACACGAGTGAGAGCTCTTCAAAGGCAGCCAGGAACCATTCATGGATAATCAACGCCGTGGAGTCGATCATCCTAGGTAATCGTCCTTTAGGTAAGTCGTCTTAGTTTAAGGATACAAGAAGAGTTGACTGGCATGAAGTCACTTTATATTCCAAGAAATGACATATAAATCTTCATGCCTGTACTTCGAGACGAAAACGACCTGAAGAGAGCCCTTCAGAGCTGCCGCACGATTTGCGTAGTCGGAATCTCGCCCGATCCTTACAAGCCCAGCTACTTTGTCTCAGATGCCCTTCTGAGACGCGGCTTCAAGCTCTACTTTGTAAATCCAGATTATGAAGGCAGAACCATCCTGGGCGAGAAGGTCTACGCCTCGATTCGCGACATTCCCGATAAGATCGATATCGTAGATGTCTTCAGAAGGCCTTCCGCTGTGCCTTCTCTTGCAGAGGAGGCAAAGGAGAAGGGCTTTGAGGTCTTCTGGATGCAGCCGGGCACTGAAAGCCCTGAAACTATAAAGGAGCTGAACAAGGAGGGCTACAAAGTGGTTGCAGGAAGATGCGCAAAGATTGAGTCTGCCAGGTTGCTGTGAATTGTATTTAGCAAAAGCTAAATAGGCAGGCCTTCAGTACCCCTAATCGATGTTCTCCGGCTGGGACGAGTACCATAAGATCAACAAGGAGCTTGCAGAACTGGTGAGAAGCCTTCCCGAGTCCGACCTTGGAGAGGTCATCGGCTACGTCCTCTCCGCTCCTGGAAAAAGGGTACGGCCGCTGATCCTTTTATTCTCTGCAGAGGCTTTGGGAGGGTCAGCGCATCAGGCGATGAATGCGGCTCTGGCAATTGAGCTGGTTCATGCAGCCTCTCTGGTTCACGATGATATCCTTGACCTTGGCGTAGAAAGAAGGGGCTCTCCTAGCACTCTGGAGCGGTTTGGACCTGAGGCTGCGCTTCTTGCTGGTGACTATCTCATATCCAAGTCGATCGAGCTTATATCGTATTACAGCCAGCCTGCGATCAGCTCTTTTGCTATGGCCTGCATGAACATGTCTGAGGGCGAGATGCAGGACCTCTCCAGGACATGCTCGCCTGAAGAATATCATCAATGCATCTGCAGGAAGACGGCTTCGCTCTTCTCTGCATCGGCCAAGATCGGCGGGCTGATAGCCGGGGGGTGCGCGGCGGATTTGGCAGCATTCGAGAGCTACGGATTGCACCTCGGGCTCGGCTACCAGGTTCTGGATGATCTGGAGGAGTACCTGGGGCTAGATCAGGGGAAGCAGTCAAAGAAGACGTCCATCACCCTGCCAAAGATCTACAGCATCCAGCATCCTGAAGATGTAGTGCGACAGATGTGCATAAATGTCATAGAGGAGCACAGCGTTGAGGCCAAGAGGGCCCTTGGCAGGTCATCTGCCAGAGCAGATATGGTAGCTCGTCTGGAGAGCATCGTCGATGAGATGACGCATAGGGGACTGCAGAGATGCAGATCGCTAAAAAGCCTCTGCTGAAGATCGAGGCTTCCTCCGATGGTAGAGGCATTCGTCTTGCTTCCAGAGGTCCTCTCTCTCCGCTGGCTGGACTCGTAATCGATCGAATAAACAAGATCTTTGCAGATGAGAAGCCAATCAGGTCCGGCCCTGATAAGTTCATATTCTCCACATGGATCCCACCCGCACCAAGCCCCGCCTTCGACCGCATGCTCTCAGCCCAGGTTGGGGCTATGACCCGTCGCCCGGTTCCAGATCAGTTCTCTGTTGCGGTCATAAGGGCGTGTCCCAACGACTGCATTCACTGCAGCGCCCCATCGCGTCATGGAGATATCCTGGATTGCGATGTCATCAAAAGGTCAATTGGCGAAGCCCTCGAGATGGGGTCATATCTCATCACTTTCGATGGAGGCGAGCCCATGCTGCGCAAAGACCTTCCTGAGCTCATATCGTCTGTGGATCAGAGGGCCATCGCGACCTCTTTTACCAGTGGATACAACCTCACGCCCCAGATGGCTCGCCAGCTCAAGCGGGCTGGACTTTATGCTGTGCGGGTCAGCATCGACAGCCCTCATGAAGAGGAGCACGACCGGGTGAGAGGCCGCAGAGGCGCCTTCAAAGATGCGCTTTCGGGCATCGAAAATGCTCTTGAGGCTGGCCTGCTAGTCGACCTGTTCATGGTTACATCGCCCCAAAACATCGACCATCTTGATGAGGCTTTTGTCCTTGCCTCGGAGCTGGGGGCGCATGAGCTCTCCCTTTACGAGATCGTTGCTGTGGGCCGCTGGTCCTCACACGAGGACGAGGTGCTAACCTCCGAGGATATCGGGAAGCTGGAACGCTTCCACAAAGAGAAGAACCGATCTGATGGCCCCAGAGTGACTGCCTTGCCTTATCTTCTCAGCCCACAGATGTTCGGGTGCTTTGCAGGGCGCCGGTGGGTTCACGTTGATTGCGCCGGGAACGCTCTGCCATGTGCATACATGCCTCTGGGTTTTGGGAACATCAAGGAGAGAGGCCTGCAAGAGATCTGGAAGGATATGCGCCGGTATGGATGGTTCGCAAAGAGATGCTCCTGCCAGATGCGGGATCCTAAGTTCAGAGCAGCTCACCGCTCTATTCTTGAAAAGTGAGTCTCAAGTTATCTTGGGCAGAACTTTTTTGAGGATCAAATTATATGTTGGATGGTATAGCGCCAGATTTATGTTCATCCAGGAAATACAGTGGATTGGTGTGCCAGAAATGAACTATCGAAGATATGCGTTCTGCCTTCTCATTTTAGTCTTAATTGCAGTGTCGTCTGTTGCATCTGAGGAGAGCTTGCAAAATCCAGGTCAGGACGCTAAGGGCAGCGCAACCCCTGTGATAACTGGTAAGAATACCCCTGTCTCGACGGTAAACACGGGATCGTCCGAGCCAAAGGCGAGGCTTCTCAACCCCATGAGCAAATGGCATCTGGATCTCCAGGATTCCAAGGACAGGTCTGTTGAGCTTGAGGTTTGCCAATCAAACAACGTCGTCTTCGGCAAGGGGAGAATTACCACCGATGGCCTATCTCAAAATGTGACAGCTACAGGGACGTTCTCGGGAAACAAGCTCAATTTGGACATATTCTCAGAGGACATGACGCTCTTCCGAGTTGTTCTGACCATTAGCAGAAAATCCTTCTCTGGAGATTACAATGCATACAGTGCAAGCTATGTGCCATGGAAGGGGATAGCCATGGGAAGCATCAATTAGGACGTTGATTGACGAAAGGGCCATTAAGCTTATTAAAGGCTAGAATTAACCGACGAATCATTGGTAAATAGCATAAGTACATCAAGGGCTATGAACTTTGATGCAAAATAAGGTGGAGGTTCAGGAAGATGAGATTCATGAGACTGAGTTTGTCGTATTTGATTATTTTAACATTCTTCGCATCGAATGTGCAGGCTATTGTAGATCCCAGCCAGGTAACTGTCCAGCCGGGCCAATCCCTGGCGGATCAGCTTATCGATAATAGCAATAGTGGCGGGATAGTTTCTGGCGACACGAGGTTTCCGTCTACCCCCCAGAAGTCAAGGGCCCTTCAAGAGAACAAGTCCTCGCTTGACTGGACGATGCCCAGCACTTTGAGCGGTAGCGCAACCAGTGCCAAATCATCCAGGGAGGAGGCTATAAGTGCCAGTGCGGCACAGCAGGATTCGGCTGCCTCATCGTCCGCAGCCAATGCACCCTCAACAGCCGAATCAGAGCTGCCGCCCGCAGAAACCGCCACTGTATCCGTAGGCGGAAGCTGGTCCATTGAGCTAAACGACAGTGTGATCAGGGATATGGCCCTGGCTCTGTTCCAGAACGGAGGATACGTCTACGGAGCCGGTAATATGAGGGAAGGAAACACTACTTTGCAGGTGGCAGCGTCAGGATCTGTGAATGATAACGAGATGGATCTGGACATCATATCCTTGGGAACAATCAATCTCTACAAGCTGAAGCTCTATCTGGACGGGGACTCGGGCTCTGGAGATTATCAGGCTTTCTCTGCAACAGGCGAAACATGGAGCGGGAGTGCCGAGGGTCTGAGGATCTCCGCGCAGGAATAGATCAGATGGCAATCTTTAAGAGCTCTGAGGTGTGCATACCTAATTTGGAGGTATCAGGAGAATGGGATTTAAAAGTGTGATGATCTCTTTGGCATTGGTCTTGTGCCTTGTGACTGTTGCATTTGGCCAGGGGCCAAAAAATCAGATTGTAGAGCCGTCGTTTCCAGAAGAGACTATGTCGGGCAGCGAGATTTACAATGAAGCTCGCTCTGGGGTCTATACAAGCTCTGGTGACTCTGAGCTCTCCTTTCGAAACGAGAGCCTGTTTGTGATCAGGAAGGACACAGGGATGAGCCCGAATGCAGTTGCCAAGGGCGTCAGGACCCCTGTTAAAGCAATCAAGGGACTTGGAGTCTCTCCTGCAGCAGGAAGCTGGTCCTTCACTCTGACCGATTTTGTGACCAGGTACTTGAAGCTCAACCTTTACCAGACAGGTGATGCGGTATTCGGCTCAGGTGAGCTGGTGGAAAATGGCGTCAGCGTACAGGTCACTGCTGGAGGCACAGTGCTGGGAGATCAGCTTGCATTGTTCGTCACGCCGCTTGGCAGTGCGAATCTCTTCCGCCTAAGCCTGACCATTCGGCCTGGATCCATGGATGGAGACTACATCTACACAGGACAGGGAGTAACCCAGCCAGGAGTGGCCTTTGGAAGCCTCATAGCGTCTGCGGCAACAGCTGCCACCGCCTGAAGCACTTTTTCTATACAACCGTTTTTTTTTAGCAGCGAGGATCAGATCCTTCCTGCCCTAGCTGCTTTTCGCCACACTCCCTCATAATCGTCAAGAGATTCGATCTGGTCGTGAATGTCAATTCGGTGCTTGAGCTCTGCCGCACGCAGCCTCTTCTCAGTGGACAGTCGCAGCATCTCCCGGGCATCATCCCTGAGATGCTCTGCCTCTTGCCATAGGGCCTCGGCGAGCTCAGGATTGGTCGGGCGGCAGTCTACAGACTCCCTGCGAGCCTCAACCTCTCTTTGCAAAGCAGCCTCGTACTCTTCCCGCAAGCGCTTCGACTCAGCCATGAGCTCCTCGAATTCTTGCGTCATGTCCT
>JAUCQD010000276.1 GCA_030372945.1 Methanothrix sp.
GGTATAGAAGCCTTTTAAGACTAAAACGAAGGGAGAATAGATAGATGTGGCAAAGTATAGACCTGCAATCAAGATCGTCCTTAAAATTCTGGAATGCATATCCAAAAACCAAGCCAAGGGTCGTGCATTAAAGACACACGTTATCCAGTGCGCTAACCTGAAGACAACCTCTGCAGAAAAATACATAAAAATGCTAAAAGATGCAGGTTACATCGAGGAAAAGAGGGAAAACTGGGGAGAACGGGAAGTCATAGTATACGAGATGACGTCTTTGGGAAGGGAAAGGTTCAATTGGTTCAGGAGGATAAATGATGAACTCTTTGTGTCGGGTGATGAGATGGAGCAGTGAGGTATATGTCAAACATGACATTTACTGATTCCGCATATCAAGCAATTGAGCAGGCAGAAAAGAGAAAAAAGCAGCTGATGTATATTGTGCTTGGCTGTCTTTTAACATCGCTTCCTGGCTTGGGCATTAATGCCTTCATCTTCATGGCAGGTTCCAATCAGAAAGGAAGTTCGATTGACAATTATCTGGTTTTGATTTCTGTTCTGGCTGTGATATGTCTAGTTATTATGATCGTTGGAATACATAAGTTTATTTTGCTAAGAAACATAGGAAATAAGCTCAATCAGGTGGAGTTGCTGGAAGAAACAATATATAATGAGGTTTTAAAAACCGGTGGTACGTCAATTTCGCTCAAAGGCGACCTTGAAACATTATAAATTCTTCAGCAAAGCAGGATAGAGGTCAGGTTGTTTCAAGGACCTTTGTTATTTCACATTTCGCTGTCGAAAATGTCTCAAAACGTATATATATCAATGTTGCGCAAGTAAATTCGGGATAGATCAATTTGGACCGATACTTGCCTTATTTGATCTATTCTTTCCCCTAATTATAGTTCTGATTTCCAGTGGCAAGGTCGGAATTCACTTTTACACAAAGGCCCTCTTTACCAGCCCCCAACCCTTGTCAGTGACATAGTTTTGCAAGACCTCCTTCACCATAACCATGAACTGCTCTTGACTGTAGGTGAGCTGTGCAGCCAGGCGCTCAACCAAAGGCTCCACGTTCTTGACTTCATCGCTCTTGATGCTCCTCAGGACGACGGCCGCAAGCGCCATCAGCCTCAGGCCTTCAGGAATTTTGTCTTTCTGCACCGCAAGTGCACCAAGTTGGAAAAATGCCCCAGCCTCGCCGGGCTTGTCGGCCAGCTCTTGATAGATACGCAAAGCCTCGCTAAAATTCTTCACAGCCGCCTCTTTGTCTTTGCCTTGGGACTCTATCTGGCCCAGATTATGCAGTACTGCCGCCTCGCCCCTGCGATCGCCAATCTCACGCTTGAGCTCCAAAGCTTTTTGAAACTCCTCGCGCGCAAGCTGGAGATCGCCTCTCTCCATGTCGATGGCTGCCAGCTTGTATTGCGCCTCAGCAAAGCCAGACATGTCGCCTGCATTCTGCACCATCTCCAGAGCTCTCACTACCTTTGAGCGCGCTGTATCATAATCGCTGCGGCGTAGATCGAGCAGTGCCATGGCTTGCAAAGTCTCAGCTTGACCTCTTAAATCCCCAAGCGTTTCCTGGAGCTTTTGGGCCTTCTGCAGCGTTTCCAAAGCTTGCTCATCTCTGTCCTGTGAAAGATGGATCATGCCAAGGCCAAGGCTGGCAGCGGCATCAGGGCCCATCTCCAGGGCGCGACCATACCATTCCTGAGCACTTCTCAAATCGCCCATGTCGAGGTATCCTCGCGCAATCCAGTTCATTGTCTCAGCATGCCTCTCCAGGTTCAAAAGCTCCTTGTTTAGCCAAATCAACTGCGAATGATAGCCGCGCCTCTCCAGGTAACTGCTGATGCGACTGCTCACAACTCTGGCTGCCAACAGATCGTCTGCAGCGATAAAGTGGCCTCGCGCCTCCAGCATCAAATCCAGCCGGGAAAGTCCAATCTCCGCAGCTTTCCCCTCTTCTGCAAGAACCCTCAAGAATTCGCCTGCAGCTTTTTGAGCAGAACGGCGCTCCTCAGGCTTCAAGAGCGCCAGAAGCTTGTCGCGAATGTATGAGGGCACAGCCCAGAGTTCACCTGCCTGGTATACCAATTTGAGCTGCATCCAGTCGCAGACAAATTCGCTGACCTCTTTTACCTGTATTCCGGAGACGGCAGCAAGAGCTGCAGTATTCACGGCGATGCCAAATACAGCAGCCATGCAGAGAGCGGATCGCGATTTTGAACTCAAAAGGGCAGATGTCTTTTCCAGGACTTCCTCGCAATTTCCGATCCTGCCATCCCTCCTCAAGGCCACTGTCATCTGGGCCAGGCAGGCCGGGCTCCCAGCTGCAGAGGAGCAAAGCCTCTGGAGGTCCTCGTAGCGTACCTCGCCTCTGCGGTACCGCTCTGCCACGGGCTCATCCTGCAGCAGGTATTTTATAAATGCAGCATTAGAAAGCCCGGCCAGAGGCCACTCCCATGCTCGCTTTGACAGAGGCAGGGCATCGGCACTTAGAGATCGAGATGTGATGATCATCCTGCTTGTATCCAGCACCCTTTGTGCTTGCAGGTAAAACTCGGCCAAGTCCGGGTCCTTGATCTTGCCAGTTTTTTCATCAGGATCGAGCCCGTCCAATAAGATCAAAAACTTGCCATGGTTTAGCACTTCCAGCATGCTCTTTTGCCGATCCGCTGCAGATCGGCTGGAGTCCCTGAGCCTCTGAGCTGCCTCAACCTGTCTGCTCTTGGCCAAGAGGCTGACGAACGCCTCCAGAAGCCGTGTCGCACTGACAGGATTATTTTGTGAGCTGTAAACTGGCAAGAGAGAATAGCCGGAAGATGCAAGACGCTTGGCGAGCATGGTTGCAAGAGCGCTCTTGCCCACGCCCCTTGGACCTGTGATGATCAGAGTGCGAGCTGTGCCCTCCAGCAAGGCAAAAGTGAGGCGCTGCAGATCCAATCTGCGGTCCACAAATCCATGCGCATGTCCCTCTGACAAACCCGGCAAGGGATTAAGAGTCCTTTTGATAATCCCAGGAGCAAAGGCAGCATCAGCACGCTTATGTGCGTCGAATATCATCTGCTGGTCGCTGGAAGCAAAAAAAATTGGAATGGCGCAAATCTCGCCTTCCTTGAAGCAAGTCGTTTGCATCTCACGGAGAGCAGCGCTCAGCGCGTCGTTCATCGATCGGCCTTTAGCAAGGGAGCGATACAAGGCAGAGGCGAGGCTTGTCTTGCCATTCCAGACCACTGCCAGGGGAAGATGCCTCACCAGAACCTGTGAAAGCAGGTACAGAGACGAAGGCGCCTCTGTCTGGCAGCCTCCAAAGATGACGCATTGCGCCCCGCATCCCTTCAGGGCATCTGCAAGCTCCAAGGGGGAGTGAAGGCTCTGCCTTGCTCTGCCATCCAGCATTGAAAAGAACGCCTGACCTCCTTTCACTGTTCCCTGAACCACGAGATGTATCAGATGAGGCCGGAAGGTCCTAGCAGTTTCTTTAAGCTCCTCAAGCGTTCCTTCATCGCATATCTGAAGCACCATATCCTGGCCCTCTGCTGCCTGGAGCATCCATTGCTCCTCCTGTTCAAAGGCAAGAGGATCGCAGGCAACAAAGAGCACACGCAATGGTCCCGGCGCAATCTCTGCCTGTGATGCGGGAAGACAGTCGGCTGCTTTTGGCATGCGAATGATGCGAAATCTCTCGTCGAATCCCACCACAAGGCCCGCAAGCCTGAGGTACTCCCACGGCAACTGTAGCACTTCAGGGATCTCCGAGGCAATGATCAGAGTCCCACCCTCCAGAATCTTGCCGCCATAGTTCTGCCATCCTGTTTCAAAGAAAATGCGAAATAGGCCGTCTCCCAGGATCGAGAAGTAATCTTGTGCAGCATTGCCCTTGCAGCTTTCACTGAACATGGAGATATACTGGCCTGCCATCTCGCGAACCTGGCTGGACTCGACTGGTGTGAGCTTTTGCTGAACCAGGATCTGCCTCCCAGCAGCTATCTTAAACTCAAAGGTCCTTGATGCCGGACTTCCTGCCTCAGAAACTGAGATTATTATATTTTGACTCATTTGCCAATCCTCCTTGTCGGCCCTGCAAGTTCGCAGTGGTCCTCTGGCTCAATATGCACCACCACGTCCTCGACCCCCTCAATGGTGTTTTTGATAGTCTCTTCGACGTTCCCTGCAACTTTGTGGGCAGCTTCGATGGAGAGAGACGAGTCAACGCATATGTGCAGGTCCACGAACATCTCGCCTGGCATTCCACGAGTCCTGACATGGTGGCAGTTGCACACCCCGTCAACAGACTCGACCAGTTTTCTTATCACACCCTCTTCGATCAAAGCCTTGTCGAGCAGTATCCTGGAGCTATCCTTCATAATCTCCAGCCCGGTGAGAATGATCAGACCTGTTATCAGCAGTGCTATGATTGGATCTGCCAGAGGATACCCCATCTTGACTGCCACAAATCCCAAAATCACTCCGAGGGAGGCGAAAATATCGCTGCGAGTATGCATTGAGTCGGCCACAAGGATGCTGCTCTTCAGCCTTCTGCCAAGGATATACTCATAAGAAGAGATGCCCACGTTGAGAGACAATGTCGCGAGCATAATGCCAAAGCTTAGCTCTGTTATCTCTGGGGCGGTCGGGCTTAAAAACCGATTTATTGCTGCTAATACTATCTGAAAGCAACTGGCGAACAAAAGCACTGCTATGCCCAGAGATGCGAAGATCTCGAACTTTGAATGGCCATACGGGTGTTCCTTGTCAGGCGGACGAGAGGCCAGTGAGATGCCCACCAGACCGATGATATTGGATGTGCCGTCAAATAAAGAGTGCAACCCGTCAGTGGTCATGCTCAAGGAGTTGGTAAAAATTCCGTAGCCGCCCTTCACCAGGGCTACGATTATGTTTAGTATAAATATTATCATCAGAATACGCTTGACAGTTGCGTAGTACATCATCGAAAAACCCCTCATGACACACATGTGGATGAAAATGGATCTTTGCGAGAACCATTCTC
>JAUCQD010000277.1 GCA_030372945.1 Methanothrix sp.
ACACAACTGCATAGCCTGACAGATAGGATAAAATACAAAGAGCATGGAAACTGTCGATGACGATGAGGCTTGTGGCAATTGTCTCGGGCAAGGTCCAGGAGGCTGGCTACCGAGCGAGAGTGGTGGATATCGCCAATGCTCTTGGCCTAAAGGGCATGATCGAGAATCTGTTGGACGGCAGGGTGAAGATCATAGCCGAGGGCGAGGATGAGAAGATCAAGTGGTTCGAGAGCGCAATTGATATCAAGAATGCACTTATCAATGTCTCATCCATCGAGAAGAGCTACGCTCCTGCCAGCGGGGAGTTCGAGAAATTCGGAAAGCTCGTGACAAAAGGCGAGACCGATACAAGGCTGGACACTGCAGCAGTCTATCTAAAGGAGCTGGTATCTGCGGTCAATAATATGAATGAGAACCTGGGCGGAAAGATAGACCAGATGAATGAGAACCTGAGCGGAAAGATGGATCAAATGCTCAGCAAGCAGGACAAGCTTCTTTACGAAGTCGGAAGCATGAACGATAACCTGGGCGGAAAGATGGATCAGATGCTCGGCAAACAAGATCAGATGCTCGACAAACAAGATCAGATGCTCGGCAAACAAGACGATCTTATTACCGAAGTCAAAGATGTTAACCGTAAGATGGATCGGGCACTTGAAACGGGTATTGTCGAGTTGAAGAGCGACATGGCCGAGGTAAAATCTGCCCTGAGAGCGAAAGGGATAATCTAGGCTCTTTTAGCTGAATTGTGTGGGTGAGATCGGGCATAAATTATCTTCTCTGCCTGCAGTATCTTACAGTTCACCCCGGGACGATGAAAGCATTCGGGCCACTAGAGCCGCTCGGGTTCCTGGAGTTTTTGCAGCTGGAGGCGGGTGCCCGTCTGGTGCTGACCGATTCGGGCGGGGTGCAGGAAGAGGCATGTATCCTGGGCGTGCCCTGCGTGACCCTGCTGGAGGATATTGAGAGGCCGGACACCTTGAAGGCCGGGTCCAATGTTCTTGCCAGCGCTGATGCTTTGCGGATGATTGAGAAGGCGAAACTGATGATGGGGTGCGAGAACGGGTGGCGGAATCCGTTTGGGGATGGTCGGGCAGGAGAGAGCATACTCGAACATCTAACGGCGTGCTAGATATACCCATGCGGGCCTCATGATTATAGATAAGATAAGCGAGATCAACAGGTTCGGAAGTTGATGGCAAGAGACGAGACCGATACAAGCAATTTGCTGCTTTTGGGATAACTATTAAAAGGTTTGGTAGATACATATTATGGAGAGATATGACCTCACTGGCAGAGTTCGTTGAGCAATTGCCTCCCGATATTCAGAAAGAGATCAAGGATTTTGCAGAGTTTTTGCTAGAGAAGAAGGCAAAAAAGAGGCGTGAAGTGCCTACTTTCGATTGGGAAGGGGCACTTAAGGATCTAGGAGAACAATGTACCTCAGTCGAGCTTCAGCACAAGATTTTAGAGATGCGAGGCGATTGATGTATCTTTTAGATACGAATATATTTTTAGAGATCTTGCTGAAACGAGAAAAGAGTAACGCTGCAAAACATATCTTCATCAATAATCCACCTACCGATCTATTCGTAACGGATTTTTCACTTCATTCCATAGGTGTTTTCCTTTTCCAACGAAATAAGCACGATATCTATGAGCGCTTCGTCAATGACATAGTAATAAAAGCGGAAATTGGCGTGATTGGGCTGGACCCGAAAGATGTTCCCTTATTGGCAAGTGCCTCAAAGCGGTTCAATTTAGATTTTGATGATGCCTATCAATATGCAGTGGCAGTTATATACGGTTTAGATATAATGAGCTTTGATGCAGACTTCGATCGGACTGAGAAAGGACGCAAAGTGCCTGATTCAGGACAGCATGATTATTAAGATAGCCCTCTATTTACATAGGTAAAGAAGCGTTGAACTAGGTTTGTGCTCTCTTCTGGGACTCCGCGTGCGTTGTCTGTTGGTATGAAAATGGTTCTCGCAAAGATCCATTTTCATCCACATGGGTGACCTTGGGTCATGAGGGTTTTTCGCGAGATGGGACGGGGGCGCGCTGTAATCGCCGTGCGGGCTGCATCCAGCTCCTCTACGGGAGAGGGAATCGCATGTTCTGCCTGGAGAGTTCGATGGCATCGGGGCCACTAGAGCCGCTCAGGTTCCTGGAGTTTTTGCAGCTGGAGCAGATACCCTGCATATAGTTCTCAGAGTGCCAGGCGGATGATGCAGCAGGAGAACTGGTGGCGGAACCCGTTTGGGGATGGTCGGGCGGGAGAGAGCATACTCGAACATCTACGCATTCATAGATAAAACCAAATACAAAGAGCGTTGAAGTTGTAGATGACGATGAGGTTCACGGCATACGTATCTGGAAAAGTCCAGGAGGTCGGATATCGAGCGAGAGTGGTGGATATCGCCAATGCTTTTGGCCTAAAGGGCATGGTCGAGAATCTGTTGGACGGCAGAGTGAAGATCATAGCCGAGGGCGATGATGAGAAGCTCAAGTGGTTCGAGAGCGCAATTGATATCAAGAATGCACTTATCAATGTCTCATCCATCGAGAAGAGTTACTCTCCTGCCAGCGGGGAGTTCGAGAAATTCGGAAAGCTCGTGACAAAAGGCGAGACCGATACAAGGCTTGACACTGCAGCAGTCTATCTAAAGGAGCTGTTATCTGCGGTCAATAATATGAACGATAACCTGAGCAGAAAGATAGACCAGATGAATGAGAACCTGAGCGGAAAGATAGACCAGATGAATGAGAACCTGAGCGGAAAGATGGATCAGATGCTCAGCAAGCAGGATCAGATGCTCGGCAAGCAAGATGAGCTTCTTGACGAAGTCAGAAGCATGAACGATAATCTGGGCGGAAAGATGGACCAGATGCTTGGCAAACAAGACGATCTTATTATCGAAGTCAAAGATGTTAACCGTAAGATGGATCGGGCACTTGAAACGGGTATCTTCGAGTTGAAGAGCGACATGGCAGAGATTAAATCTGCCCTGAGAGCGAAAGGGATAATCTAGGCTCTTTTAGATGAATTGTGTGGGTGAGATCGGACACAAATTATCTTCTCTGCGTCTCTGTGGTTCAGTCCGACGAAAGCACAGAGGATTTGTGATTCTTTCTATTTGCCTGCAGTATCTTACAGTTCACCCCTGGACGATGGAGAGGGTGTAGGAGTGTGGGCCCGGGGCTGAAGGCGGCCGGGCCACTAGAGCCGTTCGGGTTCCTGGTGTTTTTGCAACTTGAGGATGTGGCAGCCATGGCAGGAGCCAGAAGTGCTGCGCCTGAGAAAGGGGCGCGGCGCTGAGGACGGGGTTCGAGGCGCTGAACGGTGCATCTGTGATAGTCACCATCGACTCGGACGGGCAGCACGATCCAGCGGACATCCCCAGGCTTGTGGAGCCCATCTTGCGGGGCGAGGCAGATATGGTGAACGGCAGCCGCTACATCAACGGCAATAAAAAGGACACTCCCATCTACCGCCGCCTTGGGCAGATGGTGCTGGACGCGGCCACAAACATTGACAGTGGCCTTAATGTGACTGACAGCCAGAGCGGATTTCGAGCATTTTCATCCGATGTAAAGGACGTCTTCCGCTTCGGCGCCAATGGCCTCGCCATCGAGAGCGAGATGCTGGCAGATGCGGCTGCTGCGGCCTTCGCATCAAGGAGGTGGAGATCGGAGTGCGGTATGATGTGAACTGCTCGACTGAGAATCCTGTGGCCCACGGATTGCGGGTGCTGCTGAAGATCCTGCACGATATGGAGCTGAGAAGGCCACTGTACTATTTTACCGCTCCGGGAATTGTGATGGCAGGGGTCGGAGTTGCCATGGGGATGGAGTTTCTGCGGGTCTTCTACCATGGAGGGAGCCTCTACTACGGGCCGACGCTGCTCATGGTCCTGCTGACGCTTGTGGGATCGTTCATGGCACTCACGGGGATAATACTGCACTCGATCGCAAGGATCCTGCACGAGTGCAAGAGCGAGCTTGTGACGCTTGGCAGGGCGAGCCCCGTGCATTTGACTTCTGGGGGGAAGGCGGCCAAGAATAACTGAATGCTCAGTGATGTCGTGATCGTAGTTCGAAGGAAACCGCAGAAGCAATCAGATATAGAGATGAAATGAATTGGGGCCAATCAGATGATCGTATTAAGATCCATAGTTTATTTAATCTGATTGCGACGAATATAAACCACAAAGCACACAAAAGGCACAAAGTCTGCATCAAGGTTTGATATGATAATGGAATCTAGCAGAGACCTATTTTCATCCACATGGGTGGCCGTTGGGCCATGAAGTTTTTTCAGGACATCAAGATCATCAAGAACTCTATTAACCTTTGCGAGTCCTTTGTGGGCTTTATGCTCTTCGTGG
>JAUCQD010000278.1 GCA_030372945.1 Methanothrix sp.
CATTAGATGGCTCCTTGATGCGAAATCACTTAAATTAGACTCGAACAGAAAGCCTATGCTCTCATTTGCTGCTTGGGATTTTGAGGATGGTGTCCACGCTGATGCTGCTGCATCGATCTCTCCAGCCTTTCCTTGTCCAGGGTCGGCAGCTCAAAAGGCCTGCTCCTCATCCTGTGGGCAAGCGCCAGCTCCATGGCCTTCTTGACGTCATCTGAATCGACCTCGGTCCGGCCATAGAAGGCGGCGGTGGTCTTGGCTGTCCTGGTGATCACGATCTCTGCCCGATGCGTCTTCACCCCAAGGTCGATGCAGGTTGAGGCGATCGATCGCAGGAGGTCATCGCTCATCCTCACCTGTGGCAAGAGCTGGCGAGCCCGGGAGATCTTCGCTCTCATCTCCGCCTGAGAAGCCTGGCATAATTTGGCAAAGCCTTCCGGATCGGCATCGAAGGCCTCTGCCATCTTTGCGATCTGAACTCTCTTGTCCACATCCACGATGCCCACGACGCTCACCTGCAATCCAAAACGGTCGAGCAGTTGAGGCCTGATCTCCCCCTCCTCCGGGTTCATTGTTCCCACCAAGATGAACTTGGAGGGATGGGCCACAGATACGCCCTCGCGCTCCACGATATTGACGCCCATGGCAGCTGAGTCCAAGAGAACGTCGGCCACATGATCGTCGAGCAAATTGACCTCGTCGATGTAAAGTATTCCGCGATTGGCAGCCGCGAGTATGCCAGGCTCAAGGGCCTTAATTCCCTCTTTGATGGCCCTCTCCACATTCAGCGACCCCACAACCCTGTCTTCCGTCGCTCCCAGTGGCAGATCGACCACAGGCGTTTTTTTCTCCACTGCTTTTATCTGACTCGATTGGCTCTTCATAAAACACAGATCGCACATGTCTTCAGGACTTTCTGGATTGCAGTTAAAGGGACAATCCTCCACAACCCAGATATTTTCAAGCAGGTCGGCCAGGGCCCGCACAGCAGTGGACTTTGCCGTGCCTTTATCGCCCCTGATCAGAACGCCACCTATGCGAGGGTTGATGGCGTTTAGGATAAGGGCGAACTTCATTTGGTCCTGACCAACGATCGATGTAAATGGAATCGTCTTTCTCTTGAGATGATGCATCTTATTCACTGTCCTTTGCTCATTGTCAGCATGCCGGTTCACTATTAATTGACCTCAGAGGAATGATGTATGGCCTTTGCAGATTCTCCATAACCACAGCCTCCACACCGTACACTTCCCTGATGTTCTTCGCATTCAACAGATCTGCAGGAGTCCCAGCTCCGTAGATCTTTCCGTCTTTTAGTATGGCCAGCTTATCCACGAACATTGCAGCCAAATTCAGATCGTGCAGGGCCATGACAGCCGAGATCTTCTTGCTCTTGACAAGGGCGGCGATCATCTCCATGACCTCAAGCTGATGCCTCATGTCCAGATTGCTCGTGGGCTCGTCGAGCAGGAGCACCTCGGGCTCCTGGCAGAGGGCACGGGCGAGCAGAACCTTCTGCTTCTGGCCGCCTGATAGCTGCGAGAAGTCTCTCATCGCCAGATCCTCCAGGTGCAAAAGCTCCAATGTCTCTGCCACTTTCTCCAGATCGATGTCAGAGACCCTCCAGTTTATGTGAGGCCTGCGTCCCATGAGCACTGTATCAAAAACTGTTGTCGAGAGAGGCGTCGAGCTGGATTGAGGCACATAGCCAAAATGCCTTGCAATCTCCTGCTGCGTCATGCGATCGATCTCTTGACCATCCAGCAGGATGCTGCCTTTCGGCTTTAGGATGCGGTCTATGCACTTGATCAAGGTGGTTTTGCCAGAGCCGTTGGGCCCTACAAGACCAAGCACCTCTGAGCCTTGGACAACCAGGTCT
>JAUCQD010000279.1 GCA_030372945.1 Methanothrix sp.
AAATAAACATATATTCTAAATAAACCGCCAACTATAAAAAGAATTACAACATAAAAACTAAAATTGTTTCAAATAAGATCTACAGCTAATTAGGAGGCAAGAGGTTGTTATTTAAGAAAGAGATGGCACTTGCGTGGAGTGCCGCACTCATTTTTCTGTTACTGTCTGTAGAGTGCTCCTTTGGCGAGGAGACCCAGGCTACCGTCAATGTGATGATAGACGCGGATATTCAACATTCTCCAACAGCAGAGCAGAGCGATCTGGCAGGAGACTCTCTGATCAATTTGACCAATCAGGTAGTCCCAAAAAAGTTGAACGCCACCATCTATGTGACTTATGATATGGTTGCTGCCCGCAGGCTGGCAATAACATACCAGGGAACGTTGCCTGGGATCGAGCTTGCTATGCATGGGATGAGCGCAGACGAGAGGCTCTCCGAGATGTCTTTGGCAGATCAAGAGAAGCTATTGAACAAGTCCTACGAGATGCTCTATAGCTGCTATGTCTGTGGAGGAGATCATGTGGACATCAAGGGCTTCCGGCCCCAGGCTTTCGATCAGAATGAGGATACGTTCAAGATCTTGCAGAATTTGAATATAGCCTACGATGCTGGATTTCAGGCAGGGCTGATATACAGGCCAGGCCATGAGAAGGACACCTGGCCGTACCCAATTGAGGGCTATAGCCTCTATGCTGTCCCTGTGAGCACATATTCTCTTGACGGAGAGAGTGTGTATCTCTACGATCGATATATCAAGGAAGAGAAAAAGTTAAGCGGCACACAGTGGTATGACATACTCGTAAAAAAATTCGATGAGAGCTCGAAGAGCAAAGACCCAATGGTTGTCATCTTCAGCACCCTCGTCTCGGGCAGCGGGGATTACCTGGATGCATACAAGAAATTCATAAATTATGCAAACAGCAAGGGTGCGAGATTTGTGACCACCTCGCAGTTGACGGAGATGGCTAAAGCCAGGCAGGAGGGCGGCCGGATCCCAGCGACAATTACATCGATCGAAAACCGCCAGCCAAATAACGCATCGGAGACGGGCGTTCTGGGAAGTTGCCCGACATGCGACAAGACAGGTGCTGCAGTAGGTTCGATCTTTAATATAACGATAATATCGAAAAAGCAGTGTGAAAACTGCAGCCAGAACTCCACGAACGTGACTGAGGTCGTAACCGTATAACTTGGGCAGACCCAATTGAGCTCCTGCCTGGATGCAAGAGTGGATCATGGATCCAGCTGTTCAGGCAGGGGCCGAATTATCAAGAGGCACTTTTGTCACAGGCTTCTCCAGACCCCTCCTTCGAGAACTTTGAAGGAAGATTTGCCCTTGGCATAACTCATGGTCGATGTCCAATTCTTCTCGAAGGGCTCCCACTGCATTGCAGCCAATGACCTGTTCCTGAATTCAGATTGCACTGCATACATGGGATCGTATGCGTTGTAAATGTAGGGTCTGTAAAAGCTCAACGGCTGGGAGACAGGGACCCTTGTGTAGAATATTGGATCGGTGAAGTACTGCCTGATCTCACCGTAGTCAGGAGAGCCAACATAGTCTCCCTCCAGCCATTCCTGGGCAATGCCAGTCATGCTGAAGAGAGCTAGAGTTAAGGCCAAAAAAGGCAATCGAATCATTCAGATCACGATTTATTCATATATTAAACCAAGGATTTAAATCTGATGCTTCGATTAAGTACTTATCGAACTTGTTATCTTCTTGACCTACATGAGGCAGAGATACAATGTCTGAGGAATATATCGAGATTGACATCGGTTATCTGAGAAGTTTATGGATAGACAGGAACCTCGAAAGGTTAGAAAAATATGAAGTCCCCATGTGAGGTCATAGTTTGGAACGTCCTTCCGAGCATCAGGGCAGCAATCGCCGAGGAGCTAGTCTTTCGCGGCATCTCGCAAAAGGACGTCTCCAGGATGCTGGGCATCACTCCTCCAGCCGTCTCCCAGTACGTCTCCAAGAAGAGAGGATACAGCATCGAGTTTGACGATGATGTCAAGGCTGCCATCAGCCGCCTGGCGGATGACATGATCCAAAATAATGCAGACGATCTTTCAGAAAGGATCTGC
>JAUCQD010000280.1 GCA_030372945.1 Methanothrix sp.
ATGCCCTGGCATGTATTATCGCCGCTGTTCTTGCGCGTCAGTGGATCTACGGCATTGGGCCGCAGGGGGATCTGCTCGGTCGCAATCCTCACGCCCTCGGCCACTGCTTCTCCTAGATCGAAGTCCAACGACAGATCCCTGCCCATCTCCACATGGAAGATGGGAAGGCCGGTGTCCTGACAGAGCGGGTGGCGTGTCTCCCCGGCAATGCGCACGTTCTTCAGCATGAACTCGAGGTGAGACCTCGCGACGGAGTTTGTCTCATGCCTCGCTGCATCCTCGATCCTTTGCAATACCCAATCGGGAAGGCTGGTCTGGGCCCTTTGCAGCGCATGAACAGTAGCCTCAATCACAATGTCTCTCATTCATCCTTCGCTCCTGCCCCGATCTTGATGGGCCTGGACTGCTCTGGCAGCACGAGCTTTGTTACCTTTCCCAGCGCCCGCTCCATGGCATCCTTGTGAAGGTCCCCTGATGTATGAATTCCGCCAGGCGTCCCACGCACTGCGCGGCAGGGATACTGCTGGCAAAAGAGCCCGGTCATGGACGGCGCATCTTCAACGCTCTTTCCAACCACGCCCTCTGCGGAATGCCAGGTCGCGCCGCATGGCGAGCCGCGCAGGACCTTGACCGAGGCGATGCGCCCGTCCTTCGTCTCGACCTCCAGCTCGGGCCTCCCAAGCTTTCTGGCGAATTCATCCACGGCTGGAACGCCGCACTCTTCGAGGGTGCAGCAGATCTCATCAACCTCGATGTGAATGCCGTACATCTCTGCGATCGTCTCCAACTCGCAAATGGACCCGGCCCTGCCTATTCCGCCAGGAATTATGGCAGCCTTGACGCCGCGCTCGCCTGCCATTCGCACGATCTGTGGCGTCAGGTCTGGATGAAATGTGTAGAGGATGAGAAGATCTGCCTTGAAGATCGCAGGATCGAGGTTCAGCTCTTTTACGAACTGCTCCGGGTCCTCTATGAAGCCCGGCAGTACCTGGGGAACATCGACGGAGACGACCTGAAAATCTGTGTGCTTCCTGATGGTCTCCAAAAGGCGCTCGCCATATTTTCCTCTCTTTACGACGCCTACAAGCATACTGGGATCATCCGCGATGCGTGTTAATATCCTTGCCGGAGAAGATATTTAGGAGGATGCTGGAATATCGGTCCATGATCCCAGCCGTTCTCATTGCAGGCACTCACAGCGGCGTTGGCAAGACCACAATCACCCTGGGCCTGATGGCGGCTCTTCGCGCCCGGGGCCTTGTGGTGCAGCCCTTCAAGGTGGGACCGGACTTCATCGATCCTTCGCATCACACTGCAATCTGTGGCCGCCCTTCGCACAGCCTCGACCCATTCATGATGGGATTGGACGGAGTTCGCCGCTGCTTTTTCTCTGCACTGGCAGGAGCTGACGTTGCAGTTGTGGAGGGCGCGATGGGCCTGTATGACGGCATGGACGCCACAGAGGTGGGAAGCAGCGCCCAGGTGGCCAAGGCCCTTGATGTACCTGTTCTGCTGGTCATCAATGCGCACGGCATGTCCCGCAGTGCTGCAGCAATGGAGAGTGGCTTTGTCAGCTACGATCCAGAAGTGCGAATAGCAGGCACCCTGCTCAACCGCGTTGGAAGCGAGCGCCATGTCGCGATGCTGAAGAGAGTCTTGCAGCGGCCCGTCTACGGAGCACTGCCCAGGAATAATGATCTGGAAATGAAGAGCAGGCATCTTGGCCTTGTGATGAGCTTTGAGAAGGATCACGACATGAAAGCCCTGGCATCATTCATGGAAGAGAATGCCGCGATTGACGATATTCTAAAGCTTCGCTGTGCCCCCTGCCAGGCCGAGCAAGAGGGCGCAAGTGGCGAAAGATCCGTGCGCATTGGCATAGCACAGGATGAAGCCTTCTGCTTTTATTATCATGAGAACTTGCGCGAGCTGGAGAGGAATGGTGCAGAGCTGGTCTTCTTCAGCCCTCTGCGCGATGACCTGCCTGCAGTGGACGGACTGTACATCGGCGGAGGATATCCTGAGCTGCATGCTGCAAATCTAGAGGCTGCTCCAGCTCGCGAACAGATAAAGAAGGCCTCTCAGGAAGGCATGCCAATCTATGGTGAGTGCGGCGGCCTGATGTATCTTGGCGATGGGATCCAATCGGACCTGGGCTATCATAAGATGGTTGGCGCCTTGCCGGGCTCTACTATCATGACCAAGAAGCTTCAAGCGCTGGGTTACGTGGAGGCCGAGGTGGTCGGATCAAACCCCGTGGTGGAAATAGGCAAAATCGTTCGAGGTCATGAGTTCCACTACTCTCGTTTTGATTGCGATAGAGATGCGATCTTCGCCTATCGGCTGCGCAGAGGCAAAGGTATACTTAATTGCCGTGATGGGCTTGTGGAGCATAACACATTAGGAGGATACCTTCATACGCATTTTTATTCGTATGCTATAGGCCAATTTATCCAGAGTTGCAAGAGCTATAAAAGAAGTTAATTTTGATAAAATTTAAATATAATTCGCTTTTGGAGAAAAGCTTAAATTCAGATCAGCATCCTTATGCGTTCTATAAAGCAAATGGAGTGTAGATCATGAGCAAAATAGCAAGTGGAGTTGTGCTCTTTTCTCTCCTGATAGCCCTCTCTTTTGGAGTGGCCTTCGCTGAGAAAGAGAACGCAACCAATGTGAGCGTTGCCGAGAACAACACCAGCGTCAATGTGAGCATTAACGAGTCGCTCAACCAGACAATAAACGCAACCACCAACGAGACTCTAAACGAGACTGCTGCTGCAGCAACCGGGACGAAGTAAAACCTTGGTTGGAGTCACAAAATGACTTCGTATGGCTGAAGTCTTGGCAGGATAGTCCTGCTGACAAATTTTTTCGAAGGGCGATACTTATTAATATCCCCAAGTGCATATTTAAAGAATACAAAGAAATTTTTAGAAAAGTTTATATTTTTTATTGGAATACTATGAACGAGGTGTGAATATGAGATGTGAGAGTGTGTTGATACTATTCGCAGTTTTAGCGGCATTTTCTCCAGGAATAGTGCTGGCAGAGGATGCCCAAAATGCCACAGAAACTGCGAGCAATGCTGATGTCACAAATGCTACGATCATAAATACCACGAATGTTTCGGTGACGCAGGAGCCAATTTCAAGGTTCACGCAACTATCTAACGCGACTCTTGCCACAACCGAGGTCCTGGGAAAGAATATCGCCGGTGGTTATCGGGATGTAACCAAGACTGCCGACACCAATGCTGTATTCAGTCGCGAGCCAGGTACCACGACCCCTTCTGTGAAGGTCGCAATAACAAGGGTGAACATGGTCGGAGATAAGTGGGTCGAGATAACAAACCAAGCCGTCGGCCCGTGGGACTTCAATGGATGGAGGCTGGTTTCAGCTGGAAATGCGACATTCACCTTCCCAGAGTTCACACTCCAGATGGGCGCGTCCGTGAAGGTCCATGAGGGCAATGGCCCTGGCAGCGATTCAGACCTATATACAAATAACACAGCGCCTCTGTGGATCGATAACGAGATTGCGCTCCAGAATGCCTGTCTCTTATACACATCTCCGAGCCCACGAGACAGCGCTGTGTATCTGGTATGCCGTCTTCTGCTTGAAAAATTGGGGGGGGGGGGGGGGGGGGGGGGGGGGGGGGGGGGGGG
>JAUCQD010000281.1 GCA_030372945.1 Methanothrix sp.
GTCTTGGGATACGCCTTAAATGATCCCAGCACTGCAGTCGATCAAGCAAGAAAAAGAGCATTAGACGATGCCAAAGCCAAAGCAGAGAATTATGCATCAAGCCTTGGTTTCAGCCTTGGAAAGGCAATGGAGATCGAAGAGCCTTCGTACCCTGATATCGAGATCGGCCCGACTTATGGATGGGGTATGCCTTGGAGAATGAACGATCGGTTCTGGGGATTCTCTAGAATTAACCGTCTGTTTAGAGACGATTACATTCCAGAGGGCATGGCAAAGGTTACGGCCTATGTTAGCGTAACTTACAAGGCTGTATCCGCATCAGGCTGATTGAGTCATCTCCTCCTCTTTTTTTGATCCAAGATTTTGGTCCGATATGAATCGTTCATAGTTTTTCCGAATTTGTATCAAATACTTTTTTAATCCTCTGTTCAGAGAATCGATCCAGCGGACTGCTCGCAGGAATCTCTAGTGCATGTCCGGATATTAGCACTATAATTAGATGAGTTTCGCATCCATATTTATTTGAGGGTGATGTAGCTTGGATATTAACAGTGGTGACACTGCATGGGTACTGGCGTCCACGGCACTGGTGATGCTCATGACGCCAGGCGTTGGTTTGTTCTACGGAGGTTTGGTCCGAAGCAAAACAGTTGTCTCGATGATCGGCCTATCATTCCTTGCCTTTGCGCTTGCTAGCATCCAGTGGGTGCTCTTCGGCTATAGCCTGGCCTTCGGAACTGACATCAACGGATTTATCGGTGGCCTGAACTATGCGGGCTTGAGAGGTGTGGGGATTGAATCCGCACCACTGGCAGGAAATATTCCGCATCTGATCTACATGGCCTTCCAGTTGGTATTCGCAGCCGTAACCCTTGCCATCCTTACATCAGCAGTTGCGGAGCGCGTCAAGCTCAGCTCCTTCATCGTGCTGGCGCTGCTCTGGACCACCCTGGTCTATGATCCCCTCGCTCACTGGGTCTGGGCAGGCGGCTGGTTGGCGCAGATGGGCGCTTTAGACTTTGCAGGGGGCACCGTGGTCCACATAAGTTCAGGGTTCTCAGCTCTGGCCATAGCACTCGTCATCGGAAAGAGGATCGGCTTTGGATCTTATGTCATGGAGCCGCATAACATACCCATGGCCATGATCGGAGCTGGGCTGCTATGGTTTGGCTGGTTTGGCTTCAACTCAGGCAGCGCTCTGGCAGCAAACGGCCTTGCTGCCAGCGCATTCGTTGTGACAAACACCTCTGCCGCAGCAGGTGCCTTAACCTGGCTCGCAGCAAGCTGGCTCAAAGGAAAGCCAAGTGCCCTGGGAATGGTGAGCGGGGCCATCGCAGGACTTGTAGCTATCACTCCTGCTGCAGGCTATGTGGACAGCATCTCTGCCATTGTAATTGGAGGAGTCGCTGGCGTCCTTTGCTATGGCATGCTGCTTCTGCGCGTCGGCAGGGGCTTGGATGAGAGCTGCGATGCCTGGGCTGTACACGGCATGGGTGGCCTTTGGGGTGCCGTGGCCACAGGCATATTTGCCACTGCGTCAGTCAACAACTACACTGGCCTCCTTTATGGCAACCTTCATCAGTTCCAAGTTCAGATCATGGCAGCAGGCGCATCAGTGATCTACGCTTTCGTGCTAACCTACATCCTGGCCAAGATCGTGGATGAGGTCATGGGCCTGAGGGTCAGCGAGGATGAGGAATATGTGGGACTGGATATCGCTCAGCACGGCGAGAAAGCGTATGCTTAATTTGGTGTGGTGGCATAAATGAAAAAGATCGAGGCGATAATTCGGCCGGAGAGGCTCGAACAGGTAAAATTGGCCCTGGAAGAGAGGGGGTTCATCGCCATGACTGTGACTGAGGTCCTGGGCAGAGGCGAGCAAAAAGGCATAAAGCTTCAGTATCGAGGTGGAACCCTAGATGTGGACCTTCTTCCCAAGCTCAAGCTTGAGCTTTACGTCCAGGACGATGACGTCGATTCGGCCATGAAGACTATCTGCGACGCCGGACGCACAGGCAAGTTTGGAGACGGCAGGATATTCGTCTCGCCTGTGGAAAAATCTGGCAAGGTGAGGACTGGCGAGGTCTTCACCTGAATTTTTTTGTCAAAGCCTCTTGCTCTGGAAAATATCCATGAAGGAGCGCAGGATGCTTATAGGCAGCCTAGGAACCAGCCATCGCACAAAGCCTTTGTAAGATCCCTTGGCCGTTGCGATCTCCAGATATCTATCCAAAACCTCATCCTGGCTGGCCAGTATGCGCAAGAATATATTCGGGTGGCTGTGCATCATCTTGGAGAGCTGCAAGGCATATCCCAGCTCTTCTCCAATCTCCTTTTTGCATCTCGACTGATATGTCTCGGCGACCTTGGATGCGGGCACTTCCCCAATCGCCTGAGCTGCTATCTGCCCGGAGCGCAGTGCGTAGTAGATGCCCTCTCCGCTGAAGGCATCCACGAACCCTGCTGAATCGCCCGTCAACAGCACTCTGCCTCTTGCGACCATCTCGCCTCCCCCTCCTTGAGGTATGAGGTGTCCATGAAGCCTCTGGTTTAATGGAAAACCATTGGCCTTTAAAAATTCCATCATTATCTTTCGTGCATGCATTTGCCGAGATGCTAAACCGCCTATGCCGACAGAATAGTATCCCCTGTGAGGAAAGATCCATCCGTAACCCATCTCTGCTACACCAAAGTGAATATCCAGGGAACCATTCAACCTCTCCTCGACGATACTGTCGTCCTCCTCGACCTCGGTGACCATGCAAATCCCCATCGACTCCTTGGCAGCCTGGCCACGGATCTTGTCTTTAAGACGGTCCTGGCACCCAGAGGAGACCACGAGGAACCGGGCTCGATAGATCCCGTTCTTCGTCGATACCAAGACGCAGTCATCTGCCTCTCTGTAATCCAGGACCTTTGCTGTCACATGGACTGCACCAGATTCCTCGGCCTTTTGCAAAAGAAACTGGTCAAAGCAGCTTCGCGTTACCAGAGTTGTGAGGCGAAAGCCTTTGTGCCTCTCCAGGACCTTGTCGCGAAAATGGATCCGAGCCCCTGTGATTGTCCTCTCGCAAAGCACTTTTGGAAGGGGAAAGCCGAGCTGAGAGACAGCTCGATCTGATAGGGCACCGCCGCAGGGCTTGTACCTGGGAAAGGCATCTTTCTCTAAGATCAGAGTCTTCAGTCCCATCATAGCAGCGGCTCTGGCAGCAGCCGAACCGGCAGGGCCCGCTCCCGCAATTATCAGGTCATACATGAGCTGCTGTGAAAAATAATAAAAAATTGTAGATCTGGCCCATTTAGCCGAAGAAGACGTTGGCGAAGAACTGAAGAACGCTTGTGCTCGATAGCAAGGCCTCCAGCTTGGCCTTAGTCAAAAGGTTATTCCCCTCGATCTTTACCTGACCTGTGTCCCTCTCCTTTTGGAAGGCCGCGATGGGATTTGTGGAATGTATAACATTGGTTATTGCACTCTGAGTTGTAACAACGACTATGCTTGGATCTTTGATACCACCATCTACTATCCTGTTTATTCTGGCATTCACCATCTCGAATCCCACATGAAATACGCTGCCGTCGTTTCCTGTTACATCGACGTTGATAGTTTCATTGCCTATCAATCCCTTCAGGATGTCTGGAGCCTTATCTGCCTTGTTGTTGTAGGTGTCGACATACCCTTGTATCCCAGCTCTGCTGTAGGTCAGAGCGCTCGCGAAGGACATTAAAATCAGCAATAAAATTATAGAACACAGTATCTTTCTCTTCATAGTGAGTTATCATACGGTGTTAACATAAATATTTTACTGCTATTGTCTTGCTATTCGACCTGAACGCGATCAACTGCCCACAGAATCATTTAAGTACAATCTTCTCAAATAGTAACCCATGGATGTCCTTGTGCTCTGCATTGACCGGGATAACGATCTGGGCAGAAAGGCCGGGGTCGAAAGTCCGATCGTCGGTCGGGAGGACAATGTCAACGCTGCCATCAAGCTGGCTATGGCCGACCCAGAGGACTCGGATGTCAATACCATCTTCGGCGGCATAAAAGTTCTGGATGAGCTGGTAGCCTCTGGCAAGGATGCTGAGATAGCATCCCTGGCAGGCGACCTGAAGGTCGGACTGATATCTGACGACAAGCTCGCAGAACAGCTCGAAGAGCTGATCTTGCGCTTCAAACCAGCAGGTGTGCTCGTTGTCTCTGACGGAGCCGAGGACGAGGCAATTCTTCCCATAATCCAGTCCCGCGTCAAGGTTAATGGGGTCCGTCGTGTGCTTGTCAAGCAAAGCCCCAATCTGGAGAGCACCTACTACCTGCTCAAGCAGGTCTTCACAGATCCCAAGATCAGCCACACCGTATTCATTCCGCCTGCCTTAGCATTGCTCATGTTTGCCATCTTCAGCCTTCTGGGATACCCCAGCGGCGCAGTGGTGGCGATCACTGGTGCTGTGGGCCTTTACCTGCTCTTTCGGGGCTTGGGCCTCGACGACTCCATGGAAGAGGCAAAACAAACCCTGCGAAATTCTCTTTATGCAGGGAAGATCGCCTTTATCACCTACATTCTGGCGGCCATGCTGGTTGTGATCGCCACTGTTCGCGGAGTAGCTTACTTCTGGCAATATTATCATGAGCCTATGTTTCCCGGATACTTCATGCTCGGGATGATCTATCTGCACGAAAGCATCTGGTGGTACATAGTTGCTGCCCTTTGCATCAACCTCGGGAAGATCATGGATATGTATTTGGAGGGAATAAGAGATGCCCGTACATTCTCATACCTATTCTTTCTGCTGGCTACTGGCCTGATCATATGGTCTGCCAGCGGCTTCATCCTGGCGAGCAATGCCGATCTGAAGTTCGGCATAGGCATGGTGGAGTCCATCCAGTACCTGGCCATATCTGCAATCGTGGCTATCTTGATCACACTCGTGGGCGTCAATGTGTCCAAGCGCATAGCTGGCGAAAGCCCTACATCCCCTGCCAAGTGACCTTTTTGTGCCTGAGATCAAAGCATCGAACGAGAATTGCCTTTGCGACTTCACATTCGATTTTTACTGGCAGCATCAGGGCTCGAGGTTGAATCCAGACCAGACAGTTTGCAATGTAAGTTTTCGCAAGCTAGTTGAGGCCTTGCGAAGAGGTGAGACTGTAAGGATATTTGGTGACGCAGGCAGCCGACTTGGCTCCAGCATGGGCGTGGATCTTATGCGACTGGGAGGTAAGGGCGGACCAATTGAATCTACTGGCAATGTGATAGTAGATGGGGACGTCGGTAGCCGTATGGGCATAGGCATGCTGCGTGGAGCAATCTACGTCTCAGGCAGGATAGATCTGCCTATGGGAAATGTGATCGAGGTAGAGTGCGATCGGACGGGATACAGGAAGTTCATATCCATAACAGAGGCTCTGGAAAAATCCACACCCGTCTTGGAGCCCAATCTTTTGGACCAAAATGGCTTGGTCATAGACGATGGCCTGCTGCGAGATACCATTTGCGCGAGAAATCCTGCAGAGAGGGTGGCCCACTTGCGCGGGAATGCTGGAATGAGCACTGGCATCCTCATGCGATCGGGCTTGGTAGTAATCTCGGGAGGCACTGAATGCAACACGGGCGTCCTCATGCAAGGTGGCAGAATAATTGTGAGGAAAAGCACAGGAGACTTCACCGGCGCAGAGATGAGAGGAGGCGAGATCTTCGTGGCTGGAGACGCTGGAAGCTTTGCTTGCGCAAAAATGTCAGGCGGCGCCATCTATGCTCGAGACTGCAAGCCTCTGCCACCTGCAATAGCGCATCCCCTCAGCCCTTCGGAGCAATCCAAGGTAGCAAAGATGCTGAAACTGAGCCAGCTCTACGCCATGATGTACCGCAGGTTCAGCATTTGAGAATTTAGTAAATTTCTTCCATATCTTCGATGTGAGCGAATGCGTCGTCCAACTGTTTCCTGGCCCTGACCCTCTTCTCCTTCTCTTCTTGCATGACCCTTGCTGCCTGCGCATAAATTGCCTCAAGCTCCGGCGCGCTTGCCAAGGTAAAGATCGACAGTACTTTCGGATGCCCTTTCTTTACGACAATGCCTTTGAACACATGCCCTGCGCAACTAGAGAGCTTCTCCACCTCTTTGGTGATCTCGTCCACATCCAGATGCTCCCTAGATCCCTGAACAATGATCATTGCTCTGGCAGCATCATCTGTTACATTTGCAGGATAGAGAAGGTTTCCGGGTTTTAGGCTGTTCTCGATCGCATCCTTGACCGATGGATTCTTGCGATCAGCTTTGTAGAACCCCAGAGTGCCAATGCGCAGGCCTCCGTTCATGACAGTCTTGAAGTCTCCGAGGTCCGTCACTGAGAGCATCTCGCTGTCCAGAGACTCAATTAAGAAAAGCAAACGCTGAGCGATCATGCTGTTGATTTTGTCGTAAGCCGAGGCGATATCTCCGCTGAATCGCTTCATGTACTGATTGTCAGCCAGAATTATGCCTTCTGCCTCAACATCCATCAGTTCTCTCATACTGAAGGCAGCATTTTGAAGGTAGATGGATCCCTCTTCCCTGAATGGCAGGACGGCTATTGTAATGACGGTTATGTTTCTGTACTGCCTCTTCAGTTCGTTGATCAGCAGGGGGGAGAAAGACGAGCCAGTTCCACCAGAGGTAGAGGTGATGACGAATGCGAGATCGAAGTCGCCCCGCTTCTCAATCTCACCCATGATAACATCGCGGTTTTCCATGAAAGCCTGCTTGCCCACGTTTCTGTTGGCCCCCACACCATGCAAATTCGGGACATGCAATCTGTCCTTGGCAGTTGTGAACTTAAGCTCCTTCAGATCGTTTATGGCTGTGTTAATGGCTAAAGTCTCCACGCGGCTGGGAAATTTGGGCCGCAAATAGTACTTCGCAAGCTTTGAGGCACCACCGCCCCCAAAAGCCTCCTTATTAATTGCGTCCAGTATTCGATTACCACACTGGCCTACACCAAGCATTAGTACATTGAGCATGATATCAGATCCATTTGGGTTGGGTTTTTTTTGTGAATTGTGAGGTTATTGATGAAGCTATACCTTATCAAGGGTAATTCACTCCCTCAATATTTATACTCTCTGTATCTCTTATACATCCATGCTACTATAATTATGACTGGTATGATTAGTAGGAGATATAGATATTTATACTCTCGGTCCAGGACGACAACCTCAGCTCTGCCCTCCTGAATCATAGCCCCATCTCCTCCAAGGAAGCTGGACCTGAGGGTGACAGTGTAGTTTCCAGGCTTCTTGCCCGATAGCTCTATGGAGTAGTTCTCCACAGCTCCAGGCAAGATCTCGAAGAAGCTCTTATCCAGATCCGCTGCAACCAACCCATCAGAGGGCTTGATGTCTCCTTCCACATTCACCCTGGTGGCAGAGGCTTCTCCTTGGTTTGAGAGGCTGACGTTCAACATGCCTTTGCCGTCGACGATAATTGGCCCAGATGGCCTAAGCGTCAATATCAGATCTGGTTTGCTCTTAGGATTGATCAAGATGTTAAATGGTTCGGAGTTGTTGGACTTCACATTCTTCTTCGAGTCGGTATAGCTTACCTGGACGGCAGGAACCCGGATGGAACCTTCCTTGACTGCATTCATTACGTACACAGCAGAATCTGACTCGCCAGGATCTAGAGCATCTTTGATCTTGGGCGGATAGCCAGCGATGTACGAGAACTCCGGCAGAGGCGGCAGGTCTTCAGCCTTTATGTCCTGTGCCCGCCCAGTGCCTATGTTCTTGACGGTGATTGTGACTTTGACCTCATCGCCGACGCTTATGTGATTCTTGTCGAAGCTCTTTTGCACTGTGAGAATTGGTACATTCAACGCGGTGGCTGGCCGCTCCGAGGCACGCTTCTTGGCTGTGCCAAGGCTCTCTTTGTATTCCACTCGAACCTTGGCGGATTGATCATCGAATATGTCCGTCACTGTGATTGTAATGCCGCCGCTGTCCGATCCTCCATCGAAATTGTTTGCACTGTTTTGTAAAAATGCTCTCTGCTCATCAAGCGCGCCGTTCACCTTGGAGATTCGCATTACGGCTATGCCGTCTTTTACCGACTGAATCTCAATTAGCTCCGCCCTGTAGTCCCCGATGTCGATGCGATCGCCGATATTAAGGGTGAAGTCGCTATAGGTCACTTGGTCTTCGTCTTCTTTGGCATATGCTATTGTAACGATCAGGAGCAATGCGACTGCCAGATAGATCAACTGCCTCATACAGTACCCCTACTTTTCTGCATCGTTGACATCTCAAACATCTAATCGGAGTTTCAAACTGTGCTTTTCTCTATTCTTTCACTATTTCTAAGCTAAAATCTATCCATCTAGCATTTCTGGTCAGAGCACCCAGAGACACAACATCCACCCCTGTGGCTGCATATGCCCCGATATTCGAGAGGGTTATGCCCCCCGACGCTTCCAGAAGCACACGGCCCCGAAGCCCTCTTTGCAAAAGCAGCCCAATTCCTGCGGCCACCTGTTCAGGAGGCATGTTGTCGAACATGATTATGTCCGCGCCATTTTCTGCGGCCATCAGCATATCTTCAATGCTCTCCACCTCTACCTCGATCTTCTTGGTAAAGCTGGCCTGCAATCTGGCAGTAGACAGGCATTTCTTCAATCCAATAAGCTTGATGTGGTTGTCTTTGATTAGCACTGCATCTGAGAGGCTGAACCTGTGGGTGTCGCCGCCCCCCAGGAAAACTGCCTTCTTCTCGTACAATCTGAACCCAGGAGTGGTCTTGCGGGTACAGGCCACCCGTATGTTGCTATTCGCGGCGCGCGCACAAAGAACGCATTCCCGCGTAAGGGTGGAGATGCCGCTCATCCTCGCCAGGAAGTTCAGAGCCAGCCTCTCGGACTGCAGAATCTTCCGGGCATTGCCGCGCACATGGAGAACCTCAGATCCTGAAGGCACGAACTCACCCTCGTCGAAGAGAGGCTCTGCCACAAGCCCGAAGTATCCAAATATCTCACTCGCCTCGGAGAGCCCCGAGATAATGCAATCCTCTTTTGCAATGATGACGGCCTTTGCATTTATCTTTGGAATTATGGCACTGGATTCGTCCCATGCACCCAAGTCCTCGCTTATAAACCGCTCAAGTTCTGACCTTTGCATACCGCAAGGATTTTGATGTCCAATTGATTTATAGCCTCCGATGCATCTCAAGATAGGGCTTGTTGGGTGCGGTGCCATCGGGACTGAGATCGCAAAGGCAATTGACCGTGGCGACATAGATGCTGATCTTGTAGCGGTTTGCGATCACAATCCCGAGACTGCAGTCGCTCTCATAGAAAGCCTGCAAAAAAAACCAATCAAAGCCAAGCTGGATGACCTGGTAGCACTCTCCGACATTGTGGTCGAGGCCGCATCCCAGAGGGCAGTGCCAGCCATTGCCAGGGCCGCGCTGGAGAATGGCAAGAGCGTGATGATCATGAGCGTGGGAGCTTTGGCGGACGCAGAGTTCTACAGGGAAGTCAAAAAGCTGGCAAGGGATCATGGCTCGCGGGTCTACATCCCATCTGGCGCGATTTCAGGACTTGACGGCCTCAAGTCTGCCAGCATTGGTAAGATCCGGAAGGTCACACTCACCACTACCAAAAATCCAGAAGGACTTGAAGGAGCGCCTTACATCCTGGAAAAGAAGATAGATCTAAAGGCATTGACAGTGCCCACTGTCGTCTTCGAAGGAGCAGCAGCCGAGGCCGTCAAGGCCTTCCCGGCAAATGTGAATGTGGCCGCAACCCTCTGCCTTGCCGCTCGCGAAGGTGATGTGAGGGTGAAGATAATCGCAGATCCGAACATTCATGTGAACAGGCACGAGATCTTAGCAGAGGGTGACTTTGGAAAGATCTCAACCCGCGTGGAGAATGTGCCCTCGCCCCAAAACCCCAGGACAAGTTATCTGGCAGCGCTATCGGCCATAGCCACGCTTCGATCGGCAGTCGAGCCCATAAAGATTGGGACCTGATTTACTTATAAAATGGAGGTGTGCTAACATCGAGCGGCTTGGAATCCGACCATTTGGGCGGAGATGTTGGGATTTTTGAGGCAATCACGATTGTGCCGCCCTTTACTTGGTAAGCTGGCACCTCATCGTCCGCCAGCTCGTATGTGGCATATTTTTTTACATCGTCTTTTAAAGTAGCATAATCAATGCTGACAATGCGACAGAAAGCTATCATTGGACGATGGTCGTAGGACTTTGAGTCCTGGCCATGCAGAGCATAAGGCTGGTCGCCGATGCCGTCTCCATTCTCGTCTTTGCCGTGATAATCGTCATAGTAGTTTCCGATGGTTGTGTTCCAGATATTCTGGCTGGCGTTCTCATATGCGTTGATGATGTTGTCATAAAAGTTGTTGCCGAATATGAGGTTGTTCCTGTTCTCATTGAGCCTTATTCCATGGCTGTTGTCAGATACATCGTTTCCGTAAACTGCATTGAACTTGCAGCCTCTGGACACCTCCAGACCATTGAAGTTGCCCTTTGCCGTATTTCTGGTAACGAAATTATAGCTGCTGTTCTCCTCCAGGCTGATGCCGATGCCAAAGCCGGCTATGATCTCACCTCTGCTGTTGTCTTCGACCAGGTTATCTGTTATTGTATTGTTGTTCGAGCTGTCTGTTATCAGAATCCCATAGTAATTGTGATCTGCTCTGTTCCTTGCAACCTGGCTGAAGGTGGATCTCCAGAGGGAGAGCCCGAAGGTATTCCCGGAGAAGACATTGTCTTGAATGTCGCACTCCTCTGATCCCTTGAAGAGAGCGCCACTGCTTGAAGTATTGACAATGCGGTTAGCGTAAAATTCGATATCTCTGCACTCTTCTGCGTCCAGACCATACTTTTTACAGTTGGAAAAGCTACAGCCCTCAACCTTGCTGGAGCGGCACTGCAGAAGGGCTGCACCCGACTCGCAACTTTCCAGAGTAGCATTCCGGATGGTCAGATTTCCAACATTTTCAGCCTTAATGCCCACCTGAGCTCCAAAGATGCTTGTATTTTCAAGAATCACATCGCTTGAACTGATGATCACGGCTGCATTGGGCATGTCAAGTCGCTGGCCCGCTGCTGCTGCAGGATTATTCATGTAGTAATTGAACTTGGCTGTGGAGTCCTTGCCAACGCCAATGATCTTGAAGCCCGAGATCTTGACGCCTTCAGACGAGACCAGTATGGCTGGCTTCTGAATTGCCGCGTGCAGTACCGATCCTTCCTGCCCCACAATGGTCAGAGCCCTATCCACCTCGAAGGCGTTGTGCTCTCCAGGCCCTACCAAAATGATGTCACCAGCCTTTGCGGAGTTGATGGCCGCCTGAATATCCTGGCCCGACTGTATGATACCTGCCTGGGCGCATGTGATGAGAGCCAAGGCTATTAGTGCTGCAAATGTTATTCGACGCAATTCAATGACGGAAGTGGCGCATGCCGGTGAAGACCATGGCCATG
>JAUCQD010000282.1 GCA_030372945.1 Methanothrix sp.
GCTCGGAGATGTGTATAAGAGACAGCTCTTTAGCTCTCTCTCCAATGACTCCCATGTCCCTCCTTTAATTGAATCTGGGTCTCGATATCTTGATTTATCCCCAAGTGTCTTTGGAATCTTTGGATAAGCCTTATTGAGTGCTTGGATATCCCCGAAAAACCATGCTTCAAGCTCCTCTATGGCGATTCTCTTCATGACTTTGAATCTTTCATAGTGGTTTAGGCTCTCAGCCTTGGTTCGAGTTATCAGCCCTGCATCATCTGCAGCATTCTCCATCCTTTTTTTGAGAGCTTCACAATCGGATCGATCTTCATCAACCAATACAACGATTCTCCAGTCGTCGGGCAACCACTTAGCGTAGCCTCGCATCACCTGAGGCAGTCTTGATAGAAGATCCTCCTTGCACTGATAGGGATGAATCTCGAAAGACGCACTAGCGCCCAAGATCCTGGGCACTAAATTGAGGAGGGCGGCTTCTGCAGAGAGCTCTTCCACTAAAAATACAATATGCATGGATCATTACTCCGCCTGGAGCTTTGAGGTCTTGCTTGACGACAGGCGTCTTGGGCCTCCTGATTCTGTCAATGGATCGCCGACCTCAAAGTAACCCTCCATCCAGAGGTATCCAAGCTGTGCGCCTTCAGCCATGAACTCCTTGATTCCTCGCATATCTGCAGCACGGCGGGCTTGTGTGTAACCCCGTTCATCTCTGTAGAGCACCCAAAGCTCCTCGGGCCGGAGACCATTTACAAAGAAGGGTGAATGAGTAGTGACCATAAGCTGGGTTCGGGCTGTGGCCCTTCTGCACTCCTCAACCAGTTCTGGCAAGAGCCTGGGATGAAGCTGATTTTCCGGCTCTTCGATTCCTATGAGCTGAGGCGGCTGGGGATCATAGAGTAGAGTGAGGTAGGCCAGCATCTTAAGGGTGCCGTCGGATGCAAATTTCGCCAGTATCGGCTGATCGAAAGGAGCATCCTTGATCTGCAAGAGAAGCCGACCGTCGGGCATAAATTCGGAATCAACTTTTTCCAATCGTGGAACTCGACGAGATAATGTATCCAGGATCTGGTTCAAGCGGTCCTCGTGCTGTTCCTTCAAATATTGAATGACATTGGGGAGATTGTCGCCGGTTGCGGACAGACGCTCTTGAGGACCTGCCTCAGAGAAGCCCCTGGTGCTATCCGCGGTAAGATATGAAAGATACCAGCCGGTTATGAACTGGCGCAAGGCACTCACCCTTGGATTTTTAGCAAGCTGGCCAAGCGCATTAACAGCAAGCACATCTGAAGACGTCAGCATCTCATGGATCCTATCGCCCTTTTCCACCGGTTTTTCTCCGGCAATTACCTGTCCCTCTCCATTTTTGAAATCGAGAAACTTAAAGGGCTTTCCTTGCGAACCTCTTCTCCACTGGAGCCATTCCTCGGCTACATAGGGGCCGCTGATGCCTTCGTCAAGGGAGAGGTGATAGGTTATGATGGGCATATCGCTCCTCTCGCGGTACTTCAGCTCGATCTCAATAGGACCGCTGGATCCCCGAGAATGAAGCTCTTTGAAGCGACCCCTTTTACCCAGAGCCTTTCGCAGGCCAACGGAGAAGCATTCCGAGAGAAAGGCAAAAACATCGAAGATGGTCGACTTTCCGCTGCCGTTTGGTCCGAGGAAGACGGTTAAAGGAGTGATACCTCTCAGCTCAAGGTTTCGAAGGGCTCTATAGTTCTTTATCTTCAGATATTCGATTCTCGGAACCGATTGATTGGCGCTGTCTCCTTCAGTCATGTCTCTTTCTCCGATGGATCTTGTATATTATTTATCATAATCTCGCAAGAGATAACCTTTGGCAGTGGCCCAAGATGGGTGGCGGCCGGCTTGCTGGGGGCGATGTCTGGTCTGAAGATGTGGGTGTAGCCCCAGGCAGGAGCACCAGGAGAGTGCGGCGGATTCGTCGAGAGACTCGGGGAGTGTCAAGGAGATATCTCCATTGGTCCACTAGTTAGCCGATCATGGAAAAATAATTTTTGGCAGACCATCTTGAAGATAGGGGCGGTGAAAAAAGCCAAGGCAGATGAAAAGATTCAGCCTATAATAAAGAACTAAGAGCTGTACGGGTACGATCATACAGGTGGATGAAAACATCAGGAACCACTTGAGGCTCATGGCCCGTCCAGGTGAGACAGACGATCTCGTTCTCCAGCGGCTGATTAGAAATATCTCGGAGGAGGACCTGGAAGAGATCATCGAGGCCAGATGGGAGTGGCTGCAGAGGGAGAAGGGCGAATATACCTCTGGAAGAGGGCTGATTTGATGATCCTCCGGGAAAAAAGCGCTGAGGGTGAGAGTTGAACTCACGAGGTGCTATGCACCACTGGTTGTCCCGTACCTGTCCCCTTTATGGAGCCAGGACCTCAAGACCAGCGCCGTAGGCCGCTTGGCTACCTCAGCTCACGATCTTGTTTCGCCTTGGCCCTTTTAAGCCTGGCGATTGGTTGCTTGTGACTTCTGCCGCTCATCCGGATAATTTTTATACTTTTCTCATCCCTTGGTTCAATCATGCTCATCAAGGACGTCTCCCTTCTCCAGTCTGGCCATCTCCTGAAGGGGCGCGATATACTCATACAGGGAAACAGGATAGTCAAGATCGGTCGCGATCTCAAGGATGAGAACAAGTATGATACCATCCAGGGCCACGGCAAGCTAGCAATTCCGGGCCTTGTCAATGCTCATACTCATCTGGCTATGACCCTCTTCAGAGGCTATGCAGACGACATGGCCCTGATGCCGTGGCTGCAGGAGAAGATATGGCCTCTTGAGGCGAAGCTTACGGCTGAGGACATCCACTGGGGAGTGAAGCTAGGCTGCCTAGAGATGATCCGATTCGGCATAACCTGTTACAATGACATGTACTACTTCATGGACGAGACGGCCACAGCTACCAAGCAAATGGGCCTTCGCGCTTTTCTGTCTGGCGTCGTCTTCGACTCCAGACCGGAATTCAAAGCAGAGGCAGAGAGCTTCATCAAGCGGTGGAAGGGCGACGAGCTGATCTGTCCTGCAGTTGGCCCGCATGCCATCTACACCTGTTCTGAGGAGACCCTCGCCTGGGCCAGGGATACGGCAGAGAAGCACGGCATAAAGATCCACATACACCTATCAGAGACGCGAGGAGAGGTCGAAGATTCTGTGAAAAAGCATGGAAAAAGTCCTGTGCAATATCTGGATTCACTGGGGCTGCTCAGCAGCAGGCTCCTGGCCGCACACTGCGTTTGGCTCACAGACAATGATATAAGACTGCTGGCCAGTCGCCATGTAAACGTGATCCATTGCCCGGTGAGCAATCTGAAGCTCGCCGCCGGCATTGCACCTGTTGACAGGCTGATGGCCGCAGGCGTAAACGTATGCCTTGGAACGGACGGGGCATCGAGCAACAACAACCTGGACCTCTTCGAAGAGATGAAGATGGCTGCGATCCTCCAGAAGAACGCCTGCTCCCGCCCCGAGGCCATGACTGCGAAGGATATCTGGAAGATTGCAACTGAGAACGGCTATCAAGCCACGGGCCTTGCTCTTGGTTTGACTGAAGGAGCACTTGCAGATCTATCTCTAATCGACCTTAGAAAACCCTGGCTGACTCCCTTTTCAAATATCCTGTCTCTCCTGGCCTACAGCATGGTCGACGGCGTGGACACGACGATAGTCAACGGAAAAGTCCTCATGAAAGATGGAAAGATCCCTGGAGAGTCCGAGATCCTAAATAGAGCTCAAGAGCGCTTCGAGCGCTTGACATCTTGAGCTATCTCCATCTCCTGCGCAGTTTTTTCTTTGCCTGCAAAAACCGCTCTGCAAAGAGAATGGCACCCGACAATACAATCAAAACCGCCGCAGGCAGCAGCCAATATAATGGCGAATCATTCTGCACCGAAATTAGGACCGCGAGATCCTCGCTCGGACTCTCTGCGAAAACGATCTTGCATGGCAAGGGATAGTAACCAGGAGTTGTATTCTCATCTGTTTGAACCTTGATCCTCGCAGCTGATGTGCCATCGGGATCGATTTGCATTGGCTCAAATTCGCTCTCAGCTTTGCTGAAGGGCGCCTGTGGGTGAGGCTCGACCCGAAGGCCGATGGCAGGCTCATCCCCATGGTTCGCGAAAAGAAGCTGCAATTCCGAATCCTTCCCTGGAACTGCCACGCCCCTAACCTCTTCAAGCCCTACATCAGGACCTCGAAGCACACTGAACTGCAAAGGCATCTCTTGGGCAATATCCTCGTATTGAAACATGACATCCGGAAGGCTCTCATCTCCACTAACTGCGATACTGGAAAGTCTGGAGAGGCTGATGTGAAGCTCCAGTGGACAAATGCCCTTCTGCATGCCCTCAGCCGAGGCTGTGAACCTAACAGATCTGCTCATTCCTGGTGCAAGATCTCCCACGACCTGTGGTCCGGAGAGCACCTTGATCCTGTCGTCTGCGCATGAAAGCTCTGCCACGATCCCGTAGGCTTTGGCCTTTTGCATTCCTAGCTCAGGTTCGGATGCATCTGAGGCATTGTTTCGCAATTCAATGGTCAGCACAGACGGCCTGTCAAGCACAAGCCTGCCAGAGGTCGAAGAGACCTCCAGATGAGGGCCATCCGCCTGGAGATCTTCTCCACTGCTTTGGGCTGTGAGGAGCAGGAGAATTGCAAGAGCTGCCAGAGGCTTCATCAATGCTAAAGCTGACTGCTCCTTTTTATCTTTACCTCCAAAGGCGACGTCGCGGCAAGGCCCCACGCTTATGACTGGGGATGAGAGCAGAGAGCCGTACCTCATTGCTGCTCAAAAGTCAATATTGAGGCCTCCTCTGCCTTCAATCCACTATGAACCACGCCACATATGCGGCGGACGATGAGCGCTGGATCGTTAGCCTGAAAGACATTCCTGCCGATTGCCACACCTCTAGCACCTGCATCTATTGCTCCTTCTATCATCCGCAGCAGGTCCAGCTCTGAATTCACCTTTGGGCCTCCTGCAATGACAACAGGAACAGGGCAGCTCTCCACGACCCGCGCAAAGCTGTAATGATCTCCAGTATAATTCGTCTTGACGATATCAGCGCCAAGCTCTGCACCAACTCTGGCGGCGTGGGCGATATGCTCTTCGGCAAATTCATCCTTGATCTTTCTTCCGCGGGGATACATCATGGCCAACAGGGGCATGCCCCACTCCTGACAGCTGCGAGAGACCTCGCCGAGGGTGGAGAGCATGCGCCCTTCGTCTTCAGCACCCACGTTTACGTGAATGCTAACGCCGTCTGCTCCGATCTTCAGTGCCTCCTCTACGGATGCGACGAGAACCTTGTTGTTTGGATCAGGCCCAAGAGCAGTGGACGCGGAGAGATGAATGATCAGGCCCAGGTCCTTACCATAGCCCCGGTGGCCGAAGGTCGCAGCGCCCTTGTGAACTACAGCTGCATCTGCACCGCCAGAAGCTACAGCGTCGGCAATGGCTTTTACGCTATTGATGCCCTTGATGGGCCCGACGCTGACCCCGTGGTCCATTGGAATTATGACTGTGTTGCCTGTATTGCGGTTGATGATTCTCTCCATGCGGATCGATGTTCCTCTCAATTTAATACCCCGTAATTAATGTATTATTTAGTACATCAAAGTACTCTTAATTACTTCAATGAACAATTTAGGTGTATTTAAAATTTCCCTTTCAGATAAGCCTGAAATAGTGGCAATATGTCCATAGCATTGGAGAGACTCGATATGGGCGGCTGTGTATGCTGCAACAGGAGGCTGTTCAGAGTATGGGGGATAGCTCTCATGCTCTCATTGATGGCAGCCATAAACCTCAATCTTATACTAGGTACGGCAATAGCTGGAACGGAGAACGGTGAATTCTGTCCCACCTGCCCGGACTGGACTGATTTGGACGGCTGGCTGGTCAAGAAGGATGCCTATGAGAAGGCCCAGATAAACTCAATGCAGCACAACGGCCAGAGCAGCAGCACCTCGACGGCAAGCGCTCAGACAGAAGAGCGCTCAAAAGGCTATCCACATCAGGAGCTCTTGTCATATGCCACAGCTTCAAGAGATGAAATGGTTGTCCTGGATGTCCGGACGCCACAGGACTACAAGAGCGGTCACATTCCAGGCGCTCGCAGCCTCTACTGGAAAGGGCTGCAAAAGGATGGTTGCCTCGATCCAGAAGGTGCTGAAAGCGCACTTCGAAGGGCGGGGGTGAACAACAGCGATCGCCTTCTGATTTACGGAGGGCCAGATGAGGGCCCAGCCTTCGTCTTCTGGGCTTTGAATTATCTCGGCCAGAAGAACGTCAGCCTGCTTGACGGCGGCATAGATGCAGCCTGGAGCGCAGGCATTTTGCCGGACAGAACAGAAGCTTCTGCGCCCGTATCGAATTACACCAAGCACACTGTGCCCTGGCTCCTCGTGACACCTGCCAACCTGGACAGCTTCCTCGCTATGGCTGATGTTCAGATTCTGGATGCAAGGGATTTTGCAGACTTTGGAATGAACAGGCTCACAAACGCTTCTATACCACTCACTGCGGAAAATCTCTACGACGACTCTAAGATAAGAGATGCTGCCACATTAGAGGAATTGCTGAACCGGCGCAGCCTCGATAAAAAAGGCACCCAGCTTGTCTATGGCACGCCTCAGGCCTACAGTCTCTTTTATGCGCTGCGGCTCATGGGCTACAACGCCACGCTTCTGGAGGGAGACTGGTGGCAAGAGACGAGGTGGGCTGTGAGAAACGTCAGGTAGAGCCTGCCACCGTCAATCCCTCAGCAGCGAGTCGACGGCAGTTTCAATCGCCCCAGCCGATCCGAGCTTTGGAGACCAGCCGATGCTCGCTATCTTCTCGATTGAGAGCAGCATGACCTTCACATCGCCCTTCCAGCCCCTGCCGTCGATTCCACCTGTGTATCTGTACTTGACGCCGGAAAGCCCCATCTTCCTTGTCACTATATCTGCTATCCCAGAAACGTCCAAAGCATCAAGGGATCCGATGTTGAAGATGTTTGTCTCGTCCCGAGAATTCTCGACGCAATGCACCATAGCATGAACGCAGTCCTTCACCTCCAGGTAGGACTTGCGCTGCTCTCCTGAGCCCAAGATCTCCAGCTCTCGAGGATTTTGCTGCAGCTTGCGAATGAAGTCCACCAATACTCCATGCGTGCCGCGCTCGCCAACGATGTTTGCGAATCGAAAGATCCATGACTGCATATCGAAGGTGTGGCAGTACGATGAGATCAATGCCTCACATGAGAGTTTAGATGCGCCGTAAAGGGATATCGGCATCAGCGGGCCATAATCTTCTGGTGTGGGCACGACCTTCGCCTCGCCGTAGACAGTAGACGTGGATGTGAAGGCGATGCGGTGAACCCCTGTCCTGCGCATGGCCTCAAGTACATTGTAGGTGGCGAGCACATTCTGCTCCAGATGCACATGAGTGTTTTCTGCACCCAATTTTACATCGGGATTGGCAGCCAGGTGAAATACCATATCCTTTCCAATAAAGGCCTTCTCCAGAGCGCAGGCGTCGAGGAGATCTGCTTTTATGAGATGGAAATTTGGATTGTTCAGATGATGCGCCACAAAATCCATCTTGCCAGAACTGAAGTTATCGAGGACAGTTACATCGTTTTGCTCCAGCAGCCGGTCTACGAGGTGGCTGCCAATGAAACCTGCGCCACCTGTAACGAGAATCGATCTAGACTTTGACATCTATTTCCGCCATTAAGCTACATTAAGATTTAACTCCTTCCGATGGGCTCATTCCCGTTAGCTTTTTGTCAGCGATTATGTCAACGTAAGTTTTTTATTGTAATCGAGAATGCTAAAGAGGGGATCAATTCATGAGTTGGAAAATATTGAACCAATTGTTGCTGCTCATGACTGTGGCAGCCGTTTGCTTCTTATCTGCAGCCGCAAATGACAGTACCCTGAAGATCGCTACAACCAGCAGCCTTTACGACACAGGACTTCTGGAAGAGCTGGCCCAGAATTTCTCTGAGGAATATAACGTCGCTGTGCAGATTCCTACGCATAGCGGAACTGGTATCGCTATCTCCGACGGCGAGCGCGGCAATGTGGATATGCTCATAATTCACGATAAAAAAAGGGAGATCAAGTTCGTCCAGGACGGCCACGGACTGGAGAGACGGTGTTTTGCTTACAATTACTTCTATCTGGTAGGCCCAAAAGAGGACCCTGCTGGTGTTGAGGGCATGAATGTCACACAGGCTTTGAAGACCATCAGGGAAAAGGGCATGGAGGACCCTGAAAAGGTCAAATTCGTATCCCGGGGCGATGAATCCGGAACGCACTCCAAGGAGAAGAGCCTGTGGCAGAGCGCCGGTTATAATTATTCCGAGATCAACAACTCTGGCCAATGGTACATCGATGCAGGAAGTCCAATGGGTGCGACCTTGATCATGGCCAATGAGAAATCGGCCTACGCTATTGCAGACATGTCCACATTCATGGCATTCAAGAGCAAGCTGGATCTTGTGCCTTTTGTTGAGGGCGGAAGCGATATGCTAAACGTCTATGTGGCAATAGCCTTGAATCCAGAGAAGCACCCTGGCGTCAATTGCGATCTGGCAGTTAAGTTCATCAACTTCCTGGTGTCAGATGAAGGCCAAAGGCTCATCGCGGATTATGGCAGAGCGCAATTTGGTCAGCCGATCTTCTTTGCTGCCAGGGGCAACTGCAGCCTGATCGGCTGCCAGGCAGAGGAGTGTGCAGTTCCTGCATCAGCACCCTGCATAGATTGAAAAAGGGGTCTTTTGGCTTGGAGGAGATTTGGGGCGGCCTTTTGAGGGCATTTGAGCTCATCATAACCCTCGATCCCGAGGTGGTGGGCATAACGGCTCGCTCCCTTTACATCTCTTTGGCCTCTGTTTTCCTCTCGTCCCTCATAGACATCCCACTTGGCGCCATGATCGAATCCAAGGAATTTTGGGGAAAGCGTGGCATCATCAGCCTGATTCACACCCTCTACAGCCTTCCGACAGTCACAGTGGGCCTGCTGGTCTACCTCATCTTATCTCGAAACGGCCCTTTAGGCTCCCTTGAGATCCTCTATACTCCAGCAGGAATGGTTCTGGGACAGATGATCCTCATCACGCCCATCATGATCGGGCTCACGATCTCTGCTCTTGGGGAGGTGAGCCCGCAGGTAAAAGATACTGCAAAATCCCTGGGTGCGAGCGAGCTGCAGATTATGATCACTACTATAAACGAGGTTCGTTCTGCGATGCTGGCTGCGGTTCTCCTGGGATTTGGCAGGGCCATCTCGGAGGTGGGCGTGGCCATGATGATCGGGGGGAACATCCGAGGCTACACGCGCGTGCTCACCACAGCCATCTCTTTGGAGACATCCATTGGCAATCTAGAGCTCTCCATGGCACTTGGAATAATATTATTATCAATATCTCTCCTTGTGAACCTGGTGATGAATAGACTACAGAGGCGGTGATAGATGGCTTTTTTAGAGCTAGAGGCATTGGGCAAGGCATACGGAGGCGTTGATGTTCTGCAGGGCATCAGCATCAATTTGTCTCGGGGCGAGATTTTAGGCATCATTGGGCCTACGGGATCTGGAAAGACGACATTGCTCCGTCTGGTTAACCTGCTGGAGGCGCCCAGCTGTGGAAACATCCGTCTCGAAGGCCTCACACTCAATGACCTGACAGAAAAGGAGAAGCTTTTGGCACGCCGCCGCATGGCCATGGTCTTTCAAAGGCCTGTGATGTTCAAGGGAAGCGTGCAGGAGAACGTATCTTATGGCCTGAAAATAAGAGGCAAAAAAGACCAACAGATAGTCAAATCTGCCCTGGAGGCTGTGAATTTGTCCGGCTATGAGTCCAGGGATGCCAGTTGCCTTTCAGGCGGCGAAATGCAGAGGATCGCATTGGCCAGGGCTCTGGTGCTGCAGCCGGAGATACTTCTGCTGGACGAGCCAACAGCAAATTTGGACCCAAAGAGTGCGGCAGCCATCGACAGGATCATTCAGAGCTTGGTCGGGCAAAGTACGTTGGTGATCCTGGCGACCCACAATATGCTCCAGTGCAAGAGGCTAGCCAGTCGAGTGGCAGTGCTGATGAAAGGAAGGATGGTCGCAGTTGGAAAGCCTGAGGAGGTCTTCGATCTCCGACAGGAGCATCTCATGTCTGAGATCGCTGTGCCCTGGTGATTTCTGGGATTGAAGACATCTATCTTTTTCTTTCCAGAGCTGTCTTCCCAAGGCCCAGCCTCTTGGCAAGCTCTCTTAAATCCTTTTTCTGGGCCTTGCATTGCAGATCTTTCTCTCGTAGCTGCTGCTTTTCTCGAGATCCCCACTCTGCCATCTTCGCCTTGATCAATTCCCTGCCTTTTTCGGCATCGACTGAAATCATCTCATCCCTGACCCAGTCAGGAAGATACTGGTTGACACCCCCATGCCAATTGCCGAACCTGCGATCGCAGAAAAGAAGAACCCCTCTCTCAGATTCTGAACGTATAACCCTTCCAGCGGCTTGCAGCCCTCTGTTTATGGCTGGCAGAGTGTAGGCGATGAGCATGCCTTTGGATTTTCCGTATTTGCGAATGTAGTAGGCGTTGATCTCTTTTTGGATCTCGTCGTAAGCCGCCAGAGGCAGCCCGACCACAGCCACGCCTTTCAGTGCCTCTCCCTTGTAATCAATTCCCTCAGCCAGCTTTCCGCCGCAGACCCCCATGAGAACGCCTCCCCCGCGATTTGCAAGGCGGAAGAATTCATCGAGAACTTCAGGAACGTCCTCGGCGCTCCTTGGCTCCTGGCAAACCTTCTTTCCAGATCTCCTTGCCGATGCCTGGCAGGTCTCTTTGTAATTGTTCATCATGGGATAAGATGTGAAAAAGACGGCCACATTTCCCGGAACTTCCTCTATGATCGATCTGATATGTCCAGAGATCTCCTCTCTATTATCTGCATCATCCCTGTTTTCAAGCTGCGTTGTGGCCTTCTCCGAGACCAACAAAAGCCTGTTTTCTCTGGGAAATGGATTTGGTATGCTGAGCTTTTGCGCCCTGTTCTCCTCTGCCAGGCAGTACAGCTCATATGCTTCCAGAGGCGAAAAGGTCCCTGAAAGCATAACTGTGGCGTTGATGTTGTCGGTGATGCGCCGAATGCTGCTCGAGGGATCTATGTTATTGACCTCCAGACGAACATGCTTTCTGCCGCCCGACCCTGTCACCACAACTTTTCTTTGAAACGACTCGTCCTCTTCGGCTCTCTCAACATCCCTCAAAAATAGGAGCACAAGAGCAAGGCTAGGCTGGAGGTCACCTTGAAGGTTCTCCCTGTCTCCCTCTGCCAGATTCAGATCGGCTACGGCGACGGCTACATCAGAGAAATTGTCAAGAGCCTCATCGATATCGTCGATCTCGCTGTAGATGAACGAGCGAAAGAGATCAGCATCTAGGAGAGCTTCTCCCTCTTGCATCCGATCCTGCTTGCTCTGCAAAAATCTCCTCAATCTTGGCAGAAGGATGCGAATGACCCTGATTCCTTCCCGCCTCCACGAGGCTTTTTCTCGCGTCTCCTCCAGCCTCGCCTGGCCAAGTGTCCCTTCGAACTTCTCCACCTCAAGTTCTGCAAGATCGATCATGCGTGCCGTGAGCAGCCTCGAGTTCATGGCCCTGACTGCATCGCCAAGGTTATGAGCCTCATCCACGATCAGGGTCACTTTCTCATTGTCCATATCTAGCCATTGAAATATGACATCCTGAAAGTCGGGGCTGAAGACATGGGAGTAGTTCATGATCACCATGTCGCTGTTCTGGGCATAAAGGCTCATGATCTCGTAAGGGCAGATGCCCTGACAGGAATCATGAAGGTCAGCTGGCGGTGTAACCTTCTCCTTTAGCCCCTCCACAATGCCCAGCGCACGCTGAGAATGCCGGAAATGAACCTTTCCATTCAGCTCAAAAGCCTCTCGGCTTCTCAGGTAATGCGGACAAAAAGTCCTGTAGCCGGGCTCCTCCTCGGGCATGCTGTATGCTCTCGGATCCCAGATGCTTTGATTGCCCCTGTTTATCCTCGAAGCAATAAGATTTTTTGTCCACTCTCTCAGCCTTGAGCAGCCCGCATATACGCTCTCGTTCCTGAACTCTTTTTCCAGGGGACAGATCTTCTGCTTGCCGACCATGTAGGCTATCTCCGGCTTGTGGCGGGTCCTGTCCCAGATCTTTTTGACCTCGTCGATGTAGATATCGATCTGAGACACAGTCCGCACGGCTACTATTATCTTTCCTGGGGCGGCGGCAAGGGCTGCGCTGATGCAACTGGTCTTGCCAGTTCCAGTTGGTGCGTCTATCATCAGCACCGCATGCTCCCCTTTGCGCACGACTTCATAAACAGCGTCCAGCATGCGATCCTGGTTGGGCCTGAGGGACTTGTAAGGGAAGTAGTCCAGGTACACGAAATGCCATTTATGTCCTGGTGAGAGATAAATGCTATCCACAAAATGCTATCCACATGACCTTGGATATACAGCAGCTAAATAGAAAAGTTAAAATTGTATTGAGAGCATCTACGAATTAGATAGCATTGAAGGTGGGGATCTTGAAGGCGGCAATATCAGTTCTGCTTTTGCTTATGGCAGCTGTCACCATTGGTGCAGACGCAACGAAGGTCGAGGATAAGATGGCAGATGCCCTGAGCGGGCTAAACTCATGGAAAATCGCCCATGAAGACCACAGGAATGTTACTGGCGCATTGAATGCCTCTCTTAACAATTCGACAAATATTGCCACGGACAACTCCTCAATTAGCAATTCATCGATCGCCAATGCAACCCATCTCAATTCTTCTGGCGTGGGCACAAGCTCCAAGACGAGCTTTAATGGCTATTTTGGTATGACTGCATCCAGGCATGAGATTGGCAAGAGCGACATTAAGTCCAGCATGCTCCTTCGTGGCAGCTTTGAGGTCGACAAATCAGTCCAGTTCCAGGACAGGGGCTTCTAAAGTCCAGGCGGCTGCAGTGAGATCGATATTTCTGATCTTCTTTCTGCTTACGGCTTCAGCTGCCTCTCAAGATGTAGGCCCCAAAGAAGTCTGGAGCAAGACAATTGGAGGGCCACAC
>JAUCQD010000283.1 GCA_030372945.1 Methanothrix sp.
GTTGTGGAGCACGACGAAGAGACCATTCGCAGCAGCGACCATGTGCTGGACATAGGCCCAGGAGCAGGCATTCATGGCGGCTTTGTGGTGGCCCAGGGCAGCCCTGAGGAGATCGAGAAGTGCCCAGAATCGCTCACCGGCCAGTACCTCTCCGGAAAGAAGCGAATCGCAGTTCCTGCCACCAGGCGCAAGGGCAAATCGTTCATCCGCATCAAGGGCTGCAGGGAGAACAACCTAAAGGGCATCGATGTAAATATTCCCATAGGCGTCTTGACCGCAGTGACTGGAGTTTCGGGCTCTGGCAAATCAACTCTGATATACGACACGCTCTACAGGGCCTTGATGAAGAAGATCCACAAATCAAGCGAGACGCCTGGAGAGCACGATGAGCTCATATTCGACTCCGAGATCGACAAGGTCATAGTCATAGATCAGAGCCCTATTGGCCGGACGCCGCGTTCCAATCCAGCGACTTACACAAAGGTCTTCGATCCAATCCGCCAAGCCTATGCCGAGACCAAGGAGGCCAAAATAAGAGGCTACAGAAGCGGACGCTTCTCGTTCAATGTCAAGGGCGGGCGCTGCGAGGCCTGCCAGGGCGACGGGATGATCAAGATCGAGATGAACTTCTTGCCCGACGTTTACATCGAATGCGAGGAGTGCAAGGGATCACGCTACAACCGAGAGACGCTTGAGGTTGAGTACAAGGGCAAGTCCATCGCCCAGGTCCTGGACATGACAGTGGAGGAGGCAAGAGAGCATTTCAAGAACATTCCAGCGATAAGGAGCAAGCTCGACACTCTTTTGGGAGTGGGACTGGGTTACATCAAGCTTGGCCAGAGCTCGACGACTCTGTCAGGCGGCGAGGCTCAGAGGATCAAGCTCACGAGAGAGCTGGCCAAGAAGGCCACGGGCAGGACGATCTACCTGCTCGATGAGCCTACTACGGGACTGCACTTCGATGACGTTTTAAAGCTGATATCTGTCTTGAACGACCTGGTGGCCAAGGGCAACACTGTGGTTGTGATCGAGCACAACCTGGATGTGATCAAGTCAGCCGACTACATCATCGACCTTGGACCTGAGGGCGGCGATGCCGGAGGGCGGATAGTGGCAGCAGGAACGCCTGAAGAGGTAGCTGGGGTGGCAGAGAGCCACACGGGGAGGTTCTTGAAGGGGAGGCTTGCATGAATAGCTTGCATGAATATCATCTCAGACCATAGCTTCTGGCATGCTCCCAGGCCTTATGCATTATTGGAGAGCACTTTTTATCGCTGTAAATGGACACATCACTTCGTTTAAAAAATTCTCTGTCTTCGCCCACAGGACAGACCTTTATGCAGATTCCACAGGGTGCGATTCCTTTCTGGTTCAGGTCTGCGCTGTGAGCTGCACAAGCTTTCTTGTCCGTCAGACCTTGGGGGTAGTCAATCTCTCCAAGCGCTTTTGCAGGACACATTCGCACGCAGCGCATGCAACGAGTGCATAGATCCTCTGTCATAAGCGGATCTGGCAAAAGCTCAGCCTCTGTGAAGATGGAGCCAAATCGAACCCTAGGCCCGAACTTGGGAGTCAGAAGCATGTTGTTCACCCCGAATGTGCCAAGTCCAGCAAGAAGAGCTGCATGGCGGTGAGAGAAGAATGCAATCGGCTTTTTTTGCAATGCATCGATGCTTGCATATCCGTCTCGGGGAACGAAGAGCGAAGGATGACCTCGATCATTGAGGAAGTTGGAAAGGCGAAAGGTGTACTGGTCCAGCAGGGCGTTTACCGTCAGATATAGCTCCCGGTAATAAATCGAGGGGGAAGTCTCAAGAACAGGCAGAGTGACCGGAAGACCTATGACGATCACCGACCTTGCTTCAGGGTAAATCGATTGAGGATAGAACTCCTCAGGCATCCAGGGCTGGAAGGGCGCATTCTCCCAGCGTTCTACGCTCGCAATGCCGACCAGGGGAATCTCCATCTCTTTGCACTTCTTCATCAGTGAAACTTTTAGCTCCTTCATCTTGCCCTGTGAGGAGATCATTTGAACACCTCTCCAGCCTCCTTGTACCAGAGCAGCAGATCCAGCTCACCCATTGGAATCCCCACTTGTCTGGAGAATTTCGTCATCTTCTTCTCGATCTGAAGGTATGCTTTTTTCGTCGGCGAACCTTGCACCTCATCGATAACGCCCAAAAGCGCCAGGTTCTTCAGGATATGTCTATCAAGTATTGCCAGCTCCTCTCCAAGGCCGATATTCCTCAGAAAATGGCTGGCCTCCTTGTAGCCCAGCCCCACAACATTATCTACAAGCCACTCCCTCGCATCAAAGGGACTCGAGAATTCCGTCAGCTTGGACCTCAAGGGTTTTTCACAGAATACAGCTCTGGCCAGACAGATGTACTCGGCCTTTCGCTTGTTGAACCTGACTCCCACAAGCTCCTCTTGAACCTGACTGGGTTCTCCTTTGGCGATCATGCAGTTGCAGGTCAGCCGCTGCACCGCTTTCCAGCAGGTCTTGGCCTTGGACTGCGGAGTTAGCAGGCAAAATACCAGCTCTTGGAATAGCTCTTCTTCGCTCGCAAACTCCCAGATCAGCCTGAACTCAGCCAGACGAGCCTTGATCATCTCCTTTACCGGAGCATATAGATCCATCAGTTCCTGCACGGAAAATGTCTCGGCTCCAGCATTGCAATTCATCCATGCCTCTTCTGTGTCCGGATTATTTAGCCATTTTCCAAGCGTTTTTCCAGCTGGCTTATGCCAAACAATAAGATAGCAGAAATGGTCATGCCGATCAGGGGATAGCTCTGGCCCAGGAAGATGGCCGTAACCCCACCACCAACCAGTGCGGCAAGAGCTCCATTTTGTGTGAGCCCGAGCCTTTCTCTATAAAATCCAGCAACTACGGGCACCAGCAGGCCGCTGGTGAATACGGTGTAGGCGATGAGCAGGGTCTTGATGATGCTTGGCAGGGAGACTGCCATGACAAGTGAACATGCACCAAGGATCAGAACTGCAGGCCTTGAAGCAGTCAATAAATGATCTGCGCTGCAGTTAGGCCTTGCCTTTTTGTAGATGTCCAGTGTCAGAATGGAAGTAGCTGTCATGAGGCTTGTGTCTGCCGATGACATGAATGCCGCCAGGAGAGCAGCGGCTACCAGGCCTCCAATTCCACTTGACAACAGTCCAGTTATGAGCGACGGGATGGCCTGCTCAGGAGATGCGCCAGGATAAAGAGACCTTGAGAAGATTCCAAGATACGTGATGAGAAATGCCATGGGAATGAGAATAATTGCTGAGATAGCAGCAGAAATTTTGGCATCCCTTGGACTGCAGGAGGAGAGAAGGCGAGAATACATGTCCGGACCTACCAGATAGGCCGAGCCTACTACCAGCAACATGGATGCTAC
>JAUCQD010000284.1 GCA_030372945.1 Methanothrix sp.
GCTCCTGGCTGCGCAAGCGGCCCGGCTCTGGTAACTTTGGATTTTATATCATTTCTAGGCAATGTAAATCCAGAGAACGGAGTTGTCGTAGACCCCGCGCATGAGCTATTTGGCCAGTGCATCGCAGGAAAGGTTTTAATCTTTCCTGGAGGCAAGGGTTCCACTGTCGGGTCCTATGTGATCTACCAGCTCAAGAAGAGGGGCTTGGCTCCGGCAGCCATGATTAACCTGCGCTCCGAGCCGATAGTGGCAGTCGGCGCAATAATCAGCGGCATCCCGCTTGTGGACAGAGTGCCGGAGGAGATAATGCAGATCAAGAGCGGCACATGGATAGAGGTCGACGCAGACCATGGACTTATCAGGATTTGAGCGAAGGATTTTGGGTCAGGATTTTGCAAAGGCCTCAAGAAACCTGTCATTTTGCTCGGGCGTTCCGATGCTGACGCGCAGACAGTGCATCCCCGCACCAGGATAAGAGCTGCAGTCTCTCACCACTACGCCCTTGCGCAGTAGCCGTTCTGCCACGTGGCTTGATCTCTCCTCTGTAAAGATGCAGATGAAGTTGCCCTGTGAGGGATAGGCTCCATCCAGCTGCATGAGCAGTCGCTCTCGCTCAGCGATAATTTTTGCCGTCGTCTTCTTCATGTAGTCCAGATCCTTCAAGGCTACCACTCCTGCTGCCAGGGACGCACTGCTCATGCTGAACAGAGGCGCCACGCGCCGATACCAAGCGGCCAGCCACGGAGGCGCAACAGCATAGCCCAGGCGCAGGCCTGCCAGGCCAAATGCCTTTGAGAGCGTCCTTCCCACGACCAGATTATCATATTCCCTGACCAGAGATATCAGGCTCTTTTCAGCAAACTCGGCGTAAGCTTCATCCAAAAAGACTATCCCCTCTGTTCCTTCGAGAATCGTCCTGGCCGTCTCCTCCGAGATGATGCTGCCAGTTGGATTGTTTGGAGCGCAGATGAAGACCATCTTCATCCCATTGGGGATGCAAGGGTTCACTTCAAAGCCGGAGAGCATCGGTTGGTGGACGACCTGAGCTTGGCAGAGCCGAGCGGCCAGAGCGTACAGATTGTAGGTAGGAATGGGAATGAGAGCCTTGTCACCCATGCCCAGGAAGAGCCGGGCGATGTTCATTATGATCTCGTCCATGCCTGCGCCTGCAACTATATTTTCTTCTGGAAAGCCCACATAGTTTGCCACGGCGCTTGCAAATGGCTGAGAATCCGGATATCTGTGTAGCGACGCCTCTGACAATGCCTCACGCACTCTGGGGCTGGGGCCGTATGGATTCTCATTACGGCTGAGGATTACAATATCTTGCGGGGCAATGCCATATCTGCGGGACACCTCAATTGGATTGGGACCTGCCTCATCAGGCTCGATGTCTGCCAGGAAAGGCATGAGATTGCGAGAGTAATCCGACAAGTTGCTCACAAAGGACATTTATTTAGTCTGGAGGTGTATTTATCCTTTCAACCGGAGACCTGCATGCTCGCTCGACAAAAACGAAAACCCTTTTATCTTCTCTCAGCCCTCAAGCATCGCATGTTCAAGATCGGTTTTGTAAAACTGGGAAACATTGCTACATCAACGGCAATTGATCTTGCCCTGGACGAAATTGCGGAAAGGACGGATCTAGAGTTTAAGATAATCAGCTTCGGACCCAAGATGACCAAGAAAGAGGGAGAAGCTTCAGCAGAGCTGAAGGCTTGGGGGCCAGAGCTCGTAGTGATAAGCAGTCCCAATGCTGCGACCGCAGGACCCACGAGCGCGCGCGAGCAGTTCAAAGACATGCCAACAATTGTCATCTCAGACGGCCCGACCAAGAAAGAAGCGCGCGATGCCCTTGCATCCGAGGGCTTCGGCTACATCATCCTTCCCGTAGACCCTCTCATCGGAGCCAAGCGCGAGTTCCTAGACCCCTCGGAGATGGCCCTCTTCAACTCCGATGCACTGAAGGTCCTGGCTGCCTGTGGCGCAATCAGGCTGGTTCAGGAAGAGCTTGACAAGGCCATGATGTCAATTGGCAGCGGCGAGCCAAAGCTGCCCGCGATCCTTGCCACGCCAGAAAAGTGCGCTGAGCGCATGAACTTTTCCAATCCATATGCTCGCGCCAAAGCAGTTGCTGCGCTCTACATGGCACAGACTGTGGCGACCATCGACGCTACAGCCTGCTTCCGTCTCAAGGAGCTAGAGGCCATAGCCCTTACGGCTGCTGCAGGCCACGAGGTCATGCGAGCGGCAGGCCGCCTGGCTGATGAGTCAAGGGAGATGGAGAAGGCGAATGATTCTGTCTCCAGAAAGCCACACGCCCGCACTGGAGAGTTGATGGCAAAGACGAGACTGCTGGAAAAGCCGGGAAAGATCTGAGGAGATTACTTTCGCTCCGCGCGGATCGTGAATAAATACATTCAGGTGCAATCAGAACTTCGTTGCGAAAAGAGGGATTGCATTCCAGCCCTACACGTTTCTGGGCCATGAAAGCAATCTCCTCACATCATGCAAAGATCGTCCATCATCGTTTCATCTATTTTTCTCTTGCTTCTTGATATGCTTCAGCCTTCCGCCGCAGATCGTGCAGAGATCTTCTGCCATCAGATAATGCCTGCCACACAAGGTGCAGTAAAGCCCACTATGCTTAAGCACTGCTGAATCCAGTTCCACAGCCATCCTCCTCTACTAAATTGTTACGTACAATTGTACTGTTAGAAGGCTCAATGCTAATAGCTTTCGGTGAATGAAAGTCTCTTATCTCTAATTATAATCGCTGTTTATGATTATTTGTACTGATGCCTTTTTTGGAGCCGTCAGATCATCCTGTCTTCATCTTTTTCTTCCACATACATCTCAGGCAGAGCGTTCATGTACTCCTTGATCATTATTGGAAAGGACCTAGATTCCATGAAGCGCAGGCCGAGCTGCTCTGCCCAGCGCTGGATGCCCAGGTCCTGAGAGATCACAGCCGCATCCAGCTCCTTGGCCAAGAGCAAAACATCTATGTCAGGAGCACTGTCAAGAATGCCGTAGCGAAGTGCAGCTCTGTATTTCTCCCTGAACTTGCGGATGATACTTCCCACGACCTCTCTCTCGATCTCATCCTTCATCTCCCTCAAGCTGCTACCGCCTTCGCTCAGGGCTATGCACCGGGTTACAGATTCCCAGATGGCCTCTTCGGAGATGTTCATGCCCTTGTTGATGCGGCTGCGCATGTAATCGACATACTCATAAAAGATCTTCGAAGGCACCTTAACCTTGTACCTGTCCGGAGTCTTTTTGACAAGCCACGTATCGACCTTGCTCAGGACTGCAGAATCGCAGTTATTGTGGCGGGCAAAGTCCTTGATCTCATTGTATACCGAAGGATAAGGGATGTAGCAGCTGATTCCCAGATGAAGTCTGCCTTCGGCTACGCGGTCTAGGATGGCATTCATTCCTTGACAAATGCTGGTACAGCCCTCGCTCTCCCAGGCAAGCGAGTCTGTGAGAGCTGTTGTATCCAGCACGAACCTTTGGCGTAGCATTGCTAATGCTATTTGAAAGAAGTGCTATAAGACTGCTTCTAGAAGATGAGCGCAAGCTATATGAATTTTGACACAAACGGGAGGCGGTGATGAAAATGGCAAAAGATAAGAAAAAGAAGAGCAAAGGTCCACAGGATCGCAACAGCAATTATCAGTTGAAAAATGGCAACGCAGTCTCCCGGAAGAAGGAGAAGAATTCAGAATCATTCAAGTCTGTTGGGACAAAAGCCTCTGGAAAAGCCCCGGCAAAGTCCTCAGGGCAAAAAGGCTTCATGTCGGGCATCACCAACAGCATCACTAGTAGCATCACAAAGATGCTTAAACATTAATAATATTTTTTGTTGGATGGTACAGGGTCTTAGGCTTCTTCCTTCCTCCTGCTCTGGAACTCCTGTTGTACGTCGCATCCTAGCCGTCCTATGGCATCGGATCGGCACTGACGGCAGTGCTTCATCTGCTTGATGATCCTGCCAAGCTCCTCCTGGATCTTTCTCTTCTCCTCAGGCGACGGGGGCTTGATGTGCGCAAACTTGTACTGTGGAATCAGGGGCATGACATTGTGGATGTAGACTCCCATGGACTTGATCTTGCGGGCTATGTCGAAGACATGCTTATCGTTGATTCCAGGGATGAGGACTGTGTTGATCTTGACGATCTTCTTTTTCTTGAGGGCCTCTTCAATGCCCTTCAGCTGCTGGTCGCGCAGCAGAGTTGCTGCCTCCAGCCCTTCATACCTCTTGCCTTTATAATATACGAATTCATAGATCTGCTGGCCGATTTGGGGATCTATGGCATTCAGCGTAACTGTGATGTTGGAGACGCCGAGCCGATCCAGTTCCTCAATCCTGTCAGGCAATAGAAGGCCATTGGTGCTAATGCAGAGGATGATGTTGGGATACTTCTCCCCTACCAGGCGGAGCGTCTCGAAGGTCTCCTCGTTTGCCAGGGGCTCGCCAGGACCTGCCACTGCGACTACCTTGATGTAATGATACTTTTCAAGCACCTGATCCACTCGCTTCAGGGCCTCCAGGGGCTTTAGGACTTGAGAGGTCACTCCAGGCCTGGACTCGTTCACGCAGTCGTAGTCCCGCACACAGTACTTGCACTGAATGTTGCATTTAGGTGCCACAGCCAGGTGCATCCTGCCGAAAGCATGACAGGCCTTCTCGCTGAAACACGGATGCTCCTGAATCCGCCTGAGCTGCTCAGGGTCGTACGGGACCTCCCTACCACCTACGTTGGCAACGGGAAACGTCTCTTGGCTCATGATTGGAACTCCACTGTTGTTCTTCTTTTTTGCTCTTCTTTGGTTAATAGCCTAAGACAGCTAAAAGACTTGCGCAAAGCTAGATGATCCCTTCGCAGAAGAAGAGACAAAGCTACTTATCAGATGACTCCACGAATAGCTTTCCATGCCTGATAAGGAGAAGCTTGTGATATGGCCCATGTATTTCGATGCCGCCCGTTCCCGGAGCGAGGGCAGAATGGTCTCTCTGCAGGAGGCCGTAAACGAGCCCACTCTCGATATTGTGATCAATGCAGCCATTAAATCAGGGCTCAAGCCAGAGATCGAGCGCGAAAAGAGGCACCCCAAGACCTGGCATAACCCGGAGGCATCGGGAAGGATACTGGTTTTAAAGAAAGGCCCCAAGTCAGCGGTTATCAAGAAGATTGCCGGATCACTCCCGCGAAAATTGAAGAGGAGAAGCCAGTAGGGGCGCCCAGACCGAATATGACCTACCAATGAACTGGCGAGGATTAGGGGTCCGCCCTAACGCTCCTGAAGGGTCTCATACTCCTTCACAATCTCTTTTCCGACCACAACCTCATCGATGCTGTGAACTGCGGCACCGAAGTTCCTTATCACATCTTCCACGCCTTCGTAGTCGATATTCTCGCCCTGGATGGTGGCCTTGACGGTTTCTGTCTGCTGGTCCACCTCGTATAGGCTCAGGTTCACGCCAGTGACGCCACTAACCTTGGCGATTCCTGTTGCCAGGTCCAGCATGGTGGGAACATGTGGCTTCAAAACATCCAAGACCAAACGTCTAATCATTGTATTGCTCATCTGTCCGAGTCTCTGGTGCATCCTTGTTCTACCTTAAGATCCACCTTTGTTATAGCAGTCAGGTTATTATTAACTTTTTGCATCCATCATTTGATTGTAGATATGTTTAATACCCTTCAGGATTTCAGCCAATGATGAATGATCGATCTTCATACTCACACTACATTCAGCGATGGAGAACTCATACCTAGCGAGCTGGTGCGCAGGGCAGAGACCATGGGCTACAGAGCCATCGCCATAACAGATCATGTGGACTTCACAAACATCGAGCACGTCCTGAATTGTGTTTTAAAAGCTAAATATTTGGAAGATGTATTGGATATTAAGATCTTGCCAGGCGTGGAGCTGACACATGTGCCTCCGGCGAAGATCTCACCGCTAGTAGCCATCGCCCGAAAGCTCGGAGCAGAAGTAGTTGTGGTGCATGGCGAGACGCCAGTGGAGCCCGTGCGCCCCGGCACCAACAGGGCTGCGATTGAGGCTGGAGCAGACATCCTGGCTCATCCAGGCTTCATAACGCTGGAAGAAGCGGAACTTGCCGCTGAGAACAACGTATGCCTTGAGATAACCTCTCGAAGTGGGCACAATATCACCAACGGACACGTAGTCCGGGTGGCAAGGCAGGCCAAAGCAAAGATGGTGGTGAATACAGATACCCATGCTCCTGAAGACCTCATCAGCAGCGAGCGTGCAGTCGAGATCGCTACAGGCGCAGGCCTTGACAGAGATCAGGCTTTGATGATTGTAAAGGATCATGCCATCGTCAAGGGGTTGAATAGATAGACATTGTGGCAATTGACATTTCCGGCAGACATGCGGTGCAAGGCAAGTACCAGATGGTGTGCGCAGTAGTCTCTGCCCGCGTATCTCCAATTTTCATCGAAAAGATCCACTGTGTTAGAATTGTCCCACGTATGGCAGAGACCGTGGACCTGAACACTGTCGCCGATTTAACAAGTGCAGCCTGCATGTGTCTTCCGGGAACTATTGTCGCGGAGCCTGGTGACTTTTACAATCAGGAGATTTGGAGGGTGAAGAGCATTCTTGGCAGGGAATTCAAGTATCCTGAGACGCTTGCAGAGAGGACTGCAATAGAGCTCGCCCATCACATCTCTCTGGCAGGAAGAAGGCTTATCATCCATCCGGGAACAGATGAAGACTGGACAGAGTAGACGAAGGTATCTGGTACAGCCCAAGATGTCACAACATGATGATAAGACAGCGGTTTTGCTGATGAGGGAGGATCCTGGCAAGACCTTGGATCCCCACAGGATGGATGAGCTGCGCGATCTGGCAGAAGCTGCCGGCTACAGTGTTCTTGCAGAGATAACCCAGCGCCGGGACCGAGATCATCGCTTTCAGATTGGCAGGGGGAAGATCGCCGAGGCCGTGGGCTACAACCCAAAGAAGCTGATATTTTACAACCCCCTAAGTCCCAACCAGGTATTCAATATTTCAGCCGAGTTTTCTTTGCAGGTTATCGATCGATTCAATCTCATCTTGGAGATCTTCGCCTCCCGTGCCTCCACGCGTGAGGCCAAACTGCAGGTCGAGCTGGCCAAATTGAGCTACGATGCTCCTCATGTGCGCAGTGCCCTGGCCCTCAAGAAGCGTGGCGAGCAGCCTGGCTTTCGAGGCGCAGGTGCATACGAGCAGTCGATGTACCACGATATCAGGGGACGTATGGCCAAGATCCGGATGGAGCTGAAGGATTTAGAGCTGATAGGCGAGGACAGGAGACAATTACGCAGAGAGCTCGGCTTTGACCTGCTCTGTCTTGCGGGCTATACCAATGCCGGCAAAAGCACACTGCTAAATGCTCTGACAGGCTCATCTGTCACAGCCAGGGACCAGCCATTCACCACTCTGTCGCCCACAACGAGAGCGCTGGAGATCAAGGGCCGCAGGATTCTTCTCACAGACACAGTGGGCTTCATAGACGACCTGCCACATTTCCTCATCAAGGCCTTCCGGTCGACCCTGGCTGAGATCTCCCAGGCGGATCTGGTCCTTCTCGTGGCGGACATGAGCGATTCCTCCGAGATTTTGAGGCGCAAGCTAGTAGCCTCGCATAAGGCCTTGTGGGACTGTGGGGTCTGTGCGCCTGTAATAACAGTCCTCAACAAGGTAGACGGGCTTGGCAAGGGCGAGATGCTCGAGAAAAAGGAGAAAATAGTAGACCTTGCACCAAATCCCGTACTGGTGTCAGCCTCTTGCGGCCAGGGCCTGATGGAGCTGTCTCGGCGAATCCGCCAGCGGCTTTTGCCTCTGAAGGAGTACCAGATCAGGCTGCCTTACACATCGCAGAGCTTAAGCCAGCTTTCCAGGCTTTACGAGACTTCAGAGCTTTTGCAGGTGAGCTACGAGGAGGAGATGGTCGTAAGGCTAAGGGGGCGTAAAGAGACGGTAGCAAGGCTAAAATCCGCAGACAGGCATTGAATTTGGGATTGCAATATTGCCCATGTCAGAGATTTTAAGAGAGCATTTCCAGCTCAAAGAGACAATAGTCACCATCGCTGCCCGGGAGCAAAGCCACATCGAGGCTGCGAAGAGATCCATTCGGGAGCAGCGCAAGCTTCTGGAGGACTTCATCTGCAAAGATCCATTCTTCATGATCACCATGGATCCGTATGACCTTCGCAATGTTAGCGCTCCGGATATCGTGCTGCAGATGATCGAGTGCACAGCAGTCTTCGGCATAGGGCCAATGGCTGCAGTGGCAGGCGCCATCGCCAAGTTGGCTGTTCAGGCCATGATGGAAGAAGGAGCGACTTATGCTATCGTCGATAACGGTGGCGACCTTTCCCTGCTAAATGACGAGCCGGTAGTAGTAGGGATATATGCTGGCACGTCCACTATCAGTGATTTGGCATTCGAGATACCGGAGCGCTCAGAGCCGCTGGGGATTGCCACAAGCTCTGGCACAGTCGGCCCGTCAATCAGCTTTGGATGGGCGGACGCTGCCACTGTGATATCCAAGGACCCTGCGCTGGCGGATGCTGCAGCAACGGCCCTTGGGAATGCAGTACAAGCAAAAGGATGTTTGGCAAAGTGCTTTTCGGCTGTGGATCGGCCTGGAATTGAGGGCGCTCTTGTGATCCGGGGCGAGGAGATGGCGCTGTGGGGAGATCTGCCAATGATGCGACGTGCGCGAGTTGGGACCGAGAGGATAACGAAGGGCTTGCCGGAAATTTGAGCCTCATCGAAACCTTTACCTACATCTACACCAACTGCGAATCATCAGGTGACCCTTATTGCAATTACTCCTGATTCACTCAGATTATATTGAATTCGAGGCCAAACGGCCCACCAAGATGGCAGAAGAGATCGACGACCAGGCCAGGAAGGGCAGGCTGGAGGAGGCACTATGCGCCTTTATTGCCGTGGAGAAGTTCGACGAAGACGACCCAGAGGCAGTAATATCAGAGGGCGCAAAGCAGATTTCAGACTTGGCAGAACAGGTTCACGCAGACAGGATAATGCTCTATCCGTATGCGCACCTCAGCCCCAATCTATCCACTCCGGCAACAGCTGTAAAGATCCTCAAAGGCATGCAGGAGGCCCTTTCCAGGAACTATGAGGTCATGCGCGCGCCCTTTGGCTGGTACAAGGCATTCACATTGAGCTGCAAAGGCCATCCGCTCTCAGAGCTGTCCAGATCCATAAAGCTTGGTGAGGGAGAGGTGGTGTCCGAGGCCCTCAAGTCCGAGGCCAAGGCAGTCTCCTACTGGAAGATCATGGACCTCGATGGGAAGATGGTGGACGCTGATAAGTTCGACTTCACGGGCCATGAAAAGCTGAAGAAGTTCACAAACTACGAGATCTCCAAGGCGCGGGCCGTGGACAGGGTTCCACCCCACGTGGAGCTCATGAGGCGCCTGGAGATGGTGGACTACGAGCCAGGCTCAGATCCCGGCAACATGCGCTACTACCCCAAAGGCAGGCTGGTCAAGTCGCTCCTGGAAAATTTAGTGCTTGACAAGGCAGCAGAGATGGGCGCGATGGAGGTCGAGACGCCCATCATGTACGACATGGAGCATCCGACGCTCAAGAAGTACCTCGACCGTTTCCCTGCCCGCCAGTACCAGATTGAGGCTGACAAAAAGAAACTGTTCCTGCGCTTTGCTGCGTGCTTTGGCCAGTTCCTCATGGGCCATGACATGACGATCTCCTACAAGGCCATGCCCCTGAGGATGTTCGAGATCACCCGCTACAGCTTCAGGCGCGAGCAGCGCGGCGAGCTGGTGGGCATCCGCCGCTTGCGCGCATTTACCATGCCTGACATGCACACCCTGACCCGCGATATGGGCCAGGCGATGGAGGAGTTCAGGAAGCAGTACGAGGCGAGCATCGCAGTGCTAAAGGATGTGGGCCTCGATCTTGGCGACTACGAGGTCGCAATCAGGTTTACCAAGGACTTTTACAACGAGAACAAGCAGTTCATCGAGGGCCTGGTGGACATCGTCCAAAAGCCTGTGCTCATTGAGATGTGGGATGACAGGTTCTTTTACTTCGTTCTCAAGTTCGAGTTCAACTTTGTGGACACCCTGGACAAGGCCAGCGCTCTTTCTACTGTGCAAATAGATGTCGAGAATGCTGAGCGCTACGACATCGCTTATGTCGATGAAGCCGGGGAAAAGCAGAGGCCAATTTTATTGCACTGCTCTCCATCTGGAGCAATCGAGCGCGTCATTTATGCGCTCCTGGAGAAAGCCGCCCGAGAAGCAGAGCAGGGCAAGCTGCCCATGCTGCCAACCTGGCTCTCGCCCACGCAGGTCAGGATCATACCAGTGGCTGAGCGGCACCAGGCGCGGGCTCTTGAGGTCGTCAAAGAGCTTGGATTCAGGACCGACATTGACGATAGAGATGAGACTGTGTCAAAGAAGATCCGGGACGCGGGAAGAGAGTGGGTGCCATACGTGGTCGTCATCGGCGATGATGAGCAGGCTTCTGGCCAGCTAACTGTCACAGTTCGCGCCAATTCCACGCCAAAGTCCCCAGCGAAGGCCAAGATGAGCGTAGAAGACCTGAGAAGACAAATTTCATCCGAGACCGCTGGAAAGCCCTGGCGCAGGCTGCCGCTGCCAGTGAGGCTCTCTGAGAGGCCCAGGTTCATCTGAGACAGGACTAATCCATCCGGCTCAAAGCCTAATTTGCGTCAAGAGCATCATCATGCCAGCAGTTCTCAGATCTCTTCATGAGGCTCCAGATGCCAGGTAATCGGCGGCAATATTTTATTCAGGGAGCCTCGAATTATCCCTGGTGCGATAGTTGGAATCTGGAGTTGCAATCTGGTGCAAAGAGCACAAAATCATTCTGATCCTGGCATCAGCAGCTCTGCTTCTGATCGTTTATTTCTGTTTTCCGTTCCTTGATGGAGTGATCCTTGGAACCGTCTTCGCCTACGTGGGAAGGCCCATAAGAGACAAATTCGGATCGAGAAGGCGACTTGGGGCTCTGGTGGCCTCTGTTTGCATCGTTGTGCCTATTTTTCTCGTAATAGGCATGGGCATGCTCGAGGTTGCCAACCAGATCATAATTCTGGCTCATAACCAGGTAGCAGTGAGGGACACCATAGGATCTCTGATGGAGCAGTTGGCGTCAGACCTTCCCGGGTCGGTGAACGGAGCCTTGGCCAGCGGCCTGGAAAATGCTGTGGGAATTGTCGCACCAATAGCTGCATCCATTCCCCTCTTTCATATAGGAAGAGTCCTATCTCTAGGCATAATCAACTTCATAATCTCCATTCCCGTCTGCTACTTCGTGCTTGTAGACGGAGAGGGGCTGGTGGAGTCATCGATCGCCCTACTCCCAAAAAACAATTCAGAAGCCTGCAGGAAATATATAACGCGCATCGATCACATTCTCAGCGGAATTTTCATCGGCACGATTTACACCTCAATGCTGGGGAGCATCATTGCAGCAATCATATTCTATGGCTTTGGCCTTCCCAGGCCATTTGCTCTGGCAAGCATAGTATTTGTTGCTGGGATGGTTCCATTTCTCACCTCATGGGTGGTGATTGTGCCCGTGGCTGTCTACAAGTACTTCACAGTAGGATTGGGAGGAGCGCTGTACTTCTTTGCTCTGGCCTCTGCTCTGATTTACCTGCCCTCTGAGTTGCTGATCCGGCCGTACCTTGTCTCTGCCAAGTCGTCCATGCATCCTCTGATGGTGATGCTCTCCTTCATCGGAGGGGCCTTGGTGGCAGGCATAGGTGGGTTCTTCCTGGCGCCGGCTATCATGGGCGTGATCGTTGGAATATACCAGGTGAGATCTGAGGAGACAGCAGCGCAAGAACGCCTTGATGAAGATCTGCGATGAAGTTTTACATAGAGACCTTTGGCTGCACAGCCAACTTCGGGAACTCCCAGGATGCCGCCGAAGCCCTGCGGGAGATGGGCCACACGCCTTCGCCCCTGGAGGAGGCAGACATCGTCATAGTAAATACCTGCGCAGTTACGCAGAAAACCGAGCGGAAGATTTTGCGCAGGCTTCGCTCGCTGCAAGGAGAGCGCCTGGTGGTAGCAGGATGCCTTCAGGTCGCTCTGCCTGAATCGATCAGTCACATACGTTGCAGGAAAAGGTTGGGCCTGCTCAACAGAGGCGCAGCCGCAGAGATTGCAGAACGCAATCCAAGCCCCGATCGGGACAGTTCAATATCCACTTCGCCACGTCAGGATCTTTGTGGAATCATCAACATCTCCGAAGGGTGTACCGGAGGCTGCAGCTATTGCATAGTCCGAAAGGCCAGGGGCGGTCTTGTCAGCCGTCAGCCTGAGGATGTGGTGGAAGCGGCACGAAAGCTGGTGCTTTCGGGCTGTGTGGAGGTCCAGCTCGCAGCCCAAGACACAGCCGCATATGGCATGGACATTGGAACTTCTCTGCCGGATCTTTTGGAGATGATGCAGACCATTCAGGGCAATTTCATGGTGCGAATAGGCATGATGAATCCGGATACCGCCCGGCTGCACCTTGCAGGCCTCATCGAAGCCCTTCGCAGCCCCAGGATCTTCAAATTCCTGCATATCCCTCTGCAGTCCGGCTCTGACCGGGTTCTCAAAAATATGGCTCGGAGATACTCTTCATCGGATTTTCTCGATCTCGTATCAGATCTCAGGTCTTCTTGTCCAGATCTCTCAATTAACACGGACGTCATCGTGGGATTTCCTGGTGAGACTGAAGGAGATTTCCTTCAGACGCTTGACATCATAAAGCATGCGCAGCCTGACAAGGTCAATGTTACGAGATTCTCCCGGCGGCCAGGAACTGCCGCAGCAAGGCTGTACGACATGCCTGATCGCATCAAAAAGGAGAGGTCACGAGCTCTGACCCGCCTTTGGCTTGAGATCGCCGCACAAAGGAACTTGCGATATGTTGGAGAGGATTTGGCCGCGCTGGTCACGGAGCGCGGCAGAGGCCATACAATGAAGGCAAGAGCTGTGAACTATCAGGGCATAGTAGTTGAGGGCGATGTCCCTCTGGGGGCATACATCAAAGTGAAGATAACAGGGTCTAACCCATTCTATATCTCTGGTCGCGTGCAAGACGAGTGACGCATCTTTTGAATGACATCTGCGCACCACTAACCTTATTAATGATGGACATAATCAATAATGATAATGTTTCTAAGACCAATTCACATCGCCCTATCTTTATGAATCCATTCCACAAAAAGCGGCTGGAAAGAATTGGTTTTAGATGCATTATATAATAACAAGGAGGTTTAATATGGCTGAGCAGAAAGCAACAGCAAAAACATCAGTCCTAATGGAAGAGACCAGAGTATTTGAGCCGCCCAGAGATCTCGTAGAGAACTCCAATGTCATGAAATGGATGAAGGAGAAGGGGTTCAAAACAGAGAGGGAGATGCGCCTATGGTGCTCTGCTAACTACATCCAGTTCTGGGGCGAGATGGCCAAGACCTATGCGGATTGGTTTGAGCCGTGGTCATCAACACTGGAATGGAAGCCACCATACGCCAGATGGTTCGTGGGCGGCAAGTGCAATGTCACCTACAACTCGGTGGACAGACATGCCAAGGGTGCAAGGAAGGACAAGGTGGCTTACATCTTTGTGCCTGAGCCCACAGATCAGCCGACGCAGAAGATCACCTACGGACAGCTCTACGCCGAGGTCAATAAATTCGCCAACGGACTGAAGAGCCTGGGCGTGAAGAAGGGAGATAGAATCACCCTGTATATGCCCATGATCCCCCAACTGCCCATCGCCATGCTCGCCAGCGCCAAGATAGGTGCCATCCATTCTATTGTGTTCTCAGGATTTTCTGCAGGCGGCTTGAACAGCAGGATACTGGACGCAGAAGCTAAGGTCGTGGTGACTACAGATGGCTTGTACCGGCGTGGCAAGCCCATTCCCCTAAAGCCGAATGTAGACGAGGCCACAGCCAACACTCCTTCGGTGCAGAAAATAGTAGTGTTCAAGAGGACGGGCATTGAAGTTCCAATGAAGCAGGGCAGAGATATCTACTGGCATGATCTCGTAGCCAAACAGCCAGCAGAGTGTGAGACTGAGAAGATGGACTCTGAGGACAGGCTGTTTATCCTGTACACCTCTGGAACAACTGGCAAGCCCAAAGGCATAGAGCATGTCCACGGCGGGTACTGTGTGGGCCCTGCCCAGACCTTGCACTGGGTATTCGATCTCAAGGAGGACGATGTATGGTGGTGCACGGCAGACATTGGATGGATCACAGGCCACTCCTACATAGTGTACGGGCCACTAGTGCTTGGCGCCACGAGCATCATGTATGAGGGCGCTCCTGACTACCCAGACTTCGGCAGATGGTTCAAGATCATCCAGGACAATAAGGTATCAGTCTTCTATACGGCACCCACTGCCATCAGGATGTTCATGAAGGCTGGAGAGAAGTGGGCCAAGGATTATAACATCTCCAGTCTACGGTTGCTTGGCTCTGTAGGAGAGCCGATCAATCCAGAGGCCTGGATCTGGTACAGGAAGCATTTCGGCAGCGACAGATGCCAGATCATGGATACCTGGTGGCAGACTGAGACAGGTACCTTCCTTGTGTCGCCCTTGCCAATCACGCCCTTGAAACCGGGATCTGCAACCTTCCCCTTGCCTGGCTTCAATATCGACATCCTTGACGAGGATGCAAATCCTGTGGCACCGGGCACCGGTGGAAACATCGTCAGCAATACACCATGGCCTTCGATGCTCAGAGCGTTCTACAGGGATCCAGAGAGGTATAAGAAAGAGTACTGGTCCACCTACTGGGAGATCAGGCCAGGCACATATCTGGCTGGCGACAAGGCCACAAGGGACAAGGATGGTTACTTCTTCATCCAGGGCAGGATCGACGATGTGCTGAAGGTGGCAGGGCACAGGATCTCCAATGCAGAGGTCGAGTCCGCGCTGGTCAGCCATCCGAAGGTCGCAGAGGCTGCAGTTATCGGAAAGCCCGATGAGGTCAAGGGCGAGGTCATTGTGGCCTTCGTCATCCTCAGGACCGGCAACGAGGAGAGCGAGGAGCTCAAGACTGAGCTTGCCAAGCACGTCAGGTCGGTCTTGGGACCTGTAGCTTACCCAGAAAAGGTCTACTTCGTGAAGGATGTGCCCAAGACGAGAAGCGGCAAGATCATGCGCCGCGTCATCAAGGCCAAGGCACTTGGAAATCCAACGGGCGATCTTTCAGCTCTTGCCAACCCGGATGCAGTAGAGGCCATACCGCTCATCAAGTGAGCGGTTCTGTTCTTTTTTCTGCCATTCCCTCTTTCTCATAAAAAAATTGTTTGGATTTTGGCAATTATTACTATTGATAATTATCATATTTAATACTTAAGTAAATTTACCTCGACAACTTTATAAACGAAAAACCAGGATAATCATCAATCACTACAGTGTTCCAAGAGCCCGCAATAGCACGGAGCTTTTCGGTATTGAACGATGCAAAAGAATCATGTCTGGAGGGCGGCCTCGATGGACTGGCATGCATCCAGGCAAATTTAGAAGGAGTCTGGAACACGTGGGGATTTGAAGGAGGTTTAAAATGGCTGAGCAAAAGGCAACAACGTCTGTTCTATACGAGGAGACAAGAATATTTGAACCGCCCAAGGATCTCGTAGAGAACTCCAATGTCATGCAGTGGATGAAGAAAAAGGGATTCAAGAGCGAGCGTGAGATGCGCGCCTGGACCGGCCAGAATTTCATAACTTTCTGGAATGAGATGGCCCAGACCTATGCAGATTGGTTTGAGCCGTACTCCCAGGTCCTTAACTGGCAACCGCCTTATGCCAAGTGGTTCGTAGGCGGAAAGATCAATGTGGCTTACAATGCAGTGGACAGGCATGCTGCGGGCGCAAAAAAGGACAAGGTAGCTTACATCTTCGTGCCTGAGCCTACAGATCAGCCTACTCAAAAGATCACTTACTCGGAGCTTGCAAAAGCGGTTAACAAATTTGCAAACGGCCTGAAATCTCTGGGAGTGCAAAAAGGCGATAGGGTATCGATTTACATGCCCATGATCCCAGAGACGCCCATAGCCATGCTTGCCTGCGCAAAGATAGGTGCCATCCACTCAGTGGTGTTCTCCGGATTTTCTGCAGGAGGCTTAAACAGCCGCATTCTCGATGCTGAGTCCAAGGTCGTCGTGACCACAGATGGATTCTTCAGGCGCGGCAAGCCACTGCCCCTCAAGCCCAATGTGGATGAAGCAACTTCAAACACGCCAAGCGTCAAGAACGTAGTGGTGGTGAAGAGAGCTGGCATAGATGTGCCCATGAAGGCCGGAAGAGATATCTGGTATCATGATCTGGTTGCCAAGCAGTCCGATGTATGTGAGACCGAGAAGTGCGATTCAGAGGATAGGCTCTTCATTCTATACACATCAGGAACGACTGGCAAGCCCAAAGGCATAGAGCATGTCCATGGCGGCTATTGCGTCACTCCCGCTCAGACCCTCTCCTGGGTCTTCGATATCAAAGACAGCGATGTCTGGTGGTGCACAGCAGATGTCGGATGGATCACAGGCCACTCCTACGTGGTCTACGGGCCGCTATGCCTTGGTGCCACGAGCATGCTCTACGAGGGCTCCCCCGACTTTCCGGACTTCGGCAGATGGTTCAAGATCATCCAGGATAACAAGGTATCAGTGCTGTACACGGCACCCACGGCAGTGAGGATGTTCATGAAGGCCGGAGATCAGTGGCCCAAGAAGTACGATCTCTCCAGCCTGAGGCTGCTGGGCTCCGTCGGTGAGCCCATAAATCCAGAGGCATGGATCTGGTACAGAAACAACTTCGGTGGCGGCAAGCTACAGATCATGGATACCTGGTGGCAGACAGAGACTGGATGCTTCCTCGTATCACCCCTGCCCATCACGCCACTCAAGCCCGGCTCCCCGACCTTCCCGCTGCCTGGATTCAACGTGGATATCCTTGATGAAGATGCAAACCCCGTCCCGCCAGGCTCAGGAGGCAACATCGTCAGCAACACGCCATGGCCGTCGATGCTGCGTGCATTCTTCAGAGATGAGGTCAGGTACAAGAAGGAGTACTGGTCCACCTATTGGGACATCAGGCCAGGCACATATCTGGCTGGCGACAAGGCCACGAAGGACAAGGATGGTTACTTCACCATTCAGGGCAGGATCGACGATGTTCTGAAGGTGGCAGGGCACAGGATCTCCAATGCAGAGGTCGAGTCAGCGCTTGTCAGCCATCCGAAGGTCGCAGAGGCTGCAGTTATCGGAAAGCCCGATGAGGTCAAGGGCGAGGTCATTGTGGCCTTCGTCATCCTCAAGACAGGTGTCGAGCCAACGGAGGATCTAAAGCCTGTGCTGGCCAAGCACGTGCGTGGTGTGCTGGGGCCTGTCGCCTATCCTGAGATCGTTTACTTCGTGAACGATGTGCCCAAGACGAGAAGCGGCAAGATCATGCGCCGCGTCATAAAAGCCAAGGCGCTTGGAAATCCAGTGGGCGACATCTCTGCCCTTGCCAATCCCGAATCAGTCGAAGCCATCCCGCTCATCAAATAGGCGGGAAGGCATCTTTTTTTTCATTTTACTATTCGAAGACTACCAACAAGCTCTAACAAAAATTCGAACTTGTAAAGATTCTTTGTGATAAATCATTATTATGATCGATAGTGATAATTTTATCGCGACAACTTTATAAATGATCAGGTAAGTTTCGAACCGATGTTTCCCGAACCTTCCGCGCTTTGTCGGGTGGTGGTCAGGACAATGCGATCAGAGAGGGATTTGGAATTGTTCTTCACAAGAGGCCTGGCCATCTCGGGGATGGGAAGCACTTTAATTTCAAGGAGGTATGAAATTGGCTGACACCGCGAAAACGGCTGTTCTTCAGGAAGAGACCAGGATTTTCAACACACCGAAATGGATCATTGAGCACTCCAACTCCTATCAGTGGATGCAAAAGAAGGGCTTCAAGACTGAGAAGGAGATGCGCGAATGGTGCTCCACCAACTACATAGACTTCTGGGATGAGATGGCCCAGACCTATGCCGATTGGTACCAGCCCTACACTAAGATCCTCGATGACTCGGGCAAGCCCTACTTCAAGTGGTTCTTAGGCGGCAAGATCAATGTGGCCTATAATGCTGTCGACAGGCATGCACACTCCGCAAATAGGAACAAGGTAGCCTACTACTTCGTCGGCGAGCCCGTGGGCGACACCAAGACCATAACATATTATGAGCTATACAGAGAGGTCAACAAACTCGCTAACGCTCTGAAGGCAATGGGAGTTGAGAAGGGCGACAGAGTTGTCTGCTATCTCCCCATGATCCCTGAGCTGCCAATCACAATGCTTGCCTGCGCCAAGATCGGCGCAATTCACACAGTCGTGTTCTCTGGATTTTCTGCAGGTGGCCTGAACAGCCGCGTGAACGACGCAGAGGCAAAGGTCGTAGTTACCTCCGATGGATTTTACAGACGCGGCAAGCCACTGCCCCTCAAGCCGAATGTAGATGAGGCTCTGAAGACCGCACCATCCGTCAAGAAGGTTCTGGTCGTCAGGAGAACTGGCCAGCAGGTCCCAATGACAGAAGGCCGCGACGTATACTACGACGAGGCAGTCAAGGGACAGTCTGCCAAGTGCGAGACAGCTGTGCTGGACCCTGAGGACAGATTATTCATTCTGTACACCTCAGGAACAACCGGCAAGCCAAAGGGAATTGAGCACGCACACGGCGGATATGCTGTTTGCCCTGCTCAGACCTGTTCTTGGGTACTGGATATCCACGAGGACGACGTCTACTGGTGCACAGCAGATGCAGGCTGGATCACTGGACACTCCTATGTGGTCTACGGTCCACTGTGCCTGGGCGCCTCCAGCATCCTGTACGAGGGTTCACCCGACTTCCCGGACCTCGGACGCTGGTGGTCCATCATTGAGCAGTACGGTGTATCCGTATTCTACACAGCACCCACTGCCATCAGGATGTTCATGAAGTCCGGTGAGGAGTTCGTCCGGAAGTATGACCTGTCCACCATCAGAATCCTGGCCTCTGTGGGCGAGCCATTGAACCCCGAGGCCTACATGTGGTTCAGGAAGAACATCGGTGCAGATCAGGCACCCATCATCGATACCTGGTGGCAGACTGAGACCGGATGCCACGTCGTTGCACCGCTGGCCATGACGCCCGAGAAGCCCGGCTCCGTTTGCTTCCCGCTGCCCGGCATGAACACAGATATCTACGACGAGGATGCAAACTCAGTTCCCTTGGGCTTCGGTGGAAACATCGTTCAGAAGACCCCCTGGCCATCAATGCTGCGCGCCTTCTTCAGAGATGAAGTCAGGTACAAGAAGGAGTACTGGGACATGTACTGGCAGATCAAGCCTGGCACATACCTCGCTGGTGACAAGGCCACCAGGGACAAGGATGGCTACTGGTGGATCCAGGGCCGCATAGACGATGTTCTGAAGGTGGCCGGACACAGGATCTCGAACGCTGAGGTCGAGTCTGCCGCAGTCTCTCACCCCAAGGTTGCAGAGGCAGCCGTTATCGGCCAGCCTGATGAGGTCAAGGGCGAGAAGATCGTGGCATTTGTCATTCTCAAGGAAGGCGTGGCAGAGGCAGAGGAGCTCAAGAAAGAGATATCAGCTCACGTTCGAAAGGTGCTGGGCCCAGTCGCTTATCCTGACAAGGTCTACTTCGTCAAGGATGTCCCCAAGACGAGAAGCGGCAAGATCATGCGCCGCGTCATCAAGGCCAAGGCACTTGGAAAGGAGACAGGAGACCTATCTGCTCTGGCCAACCCAGAGTCCGTAGAGAACATCCCACTCATTTGAAGTGGGACTCACTCTCCTTTTTTTTAGTGCCTAATACTATCATTACAATTTTTTCTCAGACCAAATTTTCCTCAGACCAAATGATCTTAATTCCTACATTTGTACCTGGGCATTGACATAAACGTTCTATTCAACTGCCGTTTGCGTGTAAACATATAAACAAACATTCATTTGATTGAAAAAGATTGATATTGACA
>JAUCQD010000285.1 GCA_030372945.1 Methanothrix sp.
CCTTCTGACAACGATATCCTACGGAGCCGACTGGCTGGAAGGAGGTTATGTTAGCAGCGGAGGCAATAGCGAAATCGGGCAGTACTTCACTGATCCAATATTCTCCTCGCCAGGCAGCCATTACATATCATCCGATCCCGCCACGAGGGAGATGCAAGAATCAATGGACAGACCGATATCTATTGGCTCTGTAGTTGCAAGGCCTGCCACTTCAGTCGCGGGAGCCCCCAGCATTCAAACCGCAAATGCTGCAGGCCGCTGGAGCATGTCTCTCTCAGATGGCAGATCGATATATTTGGAGCTTTATCAGTCTGGTACAAGGATCTTCGGCCGAGGCAGCATGACGACAGGCCAGAAAACTCTGGGTGCTCTGGCCAGTGGCACGATCACAGGCAGCACAATGACCCTTGATGTGGTCCCCGAGAGCGGCACTGAGCTTTATTCGATATCCTTGGACGCCAGCAGGCTGCATCTTTCGTCGTCGTTCTACGTTTTCAGGTATGGAGGACAGATGGGATCTGGAACTGTTAGAGCTACTAGAACTCCCTGAGATCCTCTATTCCTCGATCTCATCGAACCTGTACAATTCCCACGGCCTCGCCCCGACCAGCACCTCGAACTCTGGGGGCGTGAGCACTGGAATTTGGAACTTAGCAGCATCGTCCAGCGCCACCCTTGGGCAGGCTGTTGAGACCGCGGCGTTTGCGCCTAGGTTTTGCAGCCTGTCCGGCTCGATGTTATCCAAGTAAACCAGAAACATCTCCTTTCCTGCAGACTCGCCGAGAGCTTTCAGTCGTCTGGCCAGCTCCATGCGCCTCTGCCCTGGTTTCTTGGATACGAGAATTGCAAACCTCCTGGCACCCCTCGCGCGAGTTATTGCTCCGAACCTGCGCCTGAGCATGGAATCGGTATCAATCTCGGAGACCTGACAGCTAACTGGATCTGCTGCAACTACTCTCTTGCCGGTGGCCAGAGCAATTCCCATTGGGTGAAACCTGCCTGTTCCGATGAAAAGATGCTCCTCGACCTCTTGGGCCCTGGCTGTGCTATAGCAGCATCCCAGAACCTGTCCCGCATACTTTACCCGTCCGCCTGCAGGCCCGAGGACTCCCTCGATTCCATGCGCTCGGAGGACATCCAGGGCCTGGCCAAGCTTATGCACATGCTGAATCGTAGTAGTAACCCCAACCCTCTTAGCCTTGAGGACCTGGGCAGCCCTTTGCACTGCTTCCACAAGATCCTCCTTCATCCTGGCTTCAAGGAAGATGACCTTGATCGGCCCCTCGCCCAGCTCTGAGTGGCCTAAGTGGAGCATCAGATCCACCTCTTCACAAAGCCTCAGATCCACATCGCAGGCTCCATAGCAGGGATCTCCTGAGATCATCACCTCTGCCCCAGTCCTATCTTCGATCTGCTTTGCAATCGCAGGGCAGGCTCTCTTCAGTCCCTCAGGAGCCTGCAGACCGACGCGCTCAGCGCCGCTGTCTCGTATAAGCTTTACAGCCTTCTCCAGTTCGATGTCGTAGCTTTGGGCCAGGCCTGAGCTAGAACCAGCGGTCGAGCGTGCACTGTCCACTTTTGTAGACCTCATCGAGTCGGTTAACTGTCTTCTTTACCCTCTCCAGATCGAAGTCTCTCTCATCGACAAGGAAAGAGACTATCTCATCGATGCGTGGCCTGCTCATCTTAATAGTATATTGATCTGTAACATCGGGATGCAAAAAGAATTCCCTTATCTTTGCAAAGTTCTCGATCACCTCTCCCCTTTCAGCCAGGATGGACTCCAGATCTCCCATCTCGCGGATCAGCTTCAATGCAGTCTTTGGCCCGACCCTAAAGAGGCCTGGGTTGTAGTCCGTCCCGCACATGATGCCAATCTCGACGAGCTGTCTTCTGGTGATGCCAAGGCTCTTCAGCCCTTCCTCAAGATCTATCATCTCCGGCTCAACATCGACATAGATGTTCTTGCCAGGAAGCTTTCTCCTTCCAGTTATGGCCAGATTTCTAACCACCTGCGGGGCTCCGAATAGGAGCGAATCATAATCCTGGCTGCCAACAAGATCGACCGATCCCTTGATTGCCATGTAGGCAGCCTGCGCCTCGCCTTCGGACGACGCCTGAACTACTGGAAGCCCCATGGCATTGATAAGACGGCGTGCATCCTGCAAGATCTCAGAGTTGATGCGAGATGTAGCCTGCGCATACTTGAAACCATCCTCTCCTGCAGCGCGCGCGCTCTCCCAGGCATCCGCTGCCTCATCTCTTACTTTTGCCCTCTGTGCAATCGTCCCTGCCTTAAATGATGGCGCTTCGCCGTCGAATACGAAGGCAACCTTTATCCCCGCCTCCATCAGATTTGTTGTGCGGTACAATAGGCCAGAGAGGTGCGAAGTTATCCTTCCTTGACTATCCATGAGCGGAGTGCCGTCCTTTTGTCTGATTATGCTCAGGAACTGGTAGAGGGTGTTAAAAGCATCGACTGCCACCCATTTTCCCGAAAGACCCTTGATCTCGATCTTCTTTCTCTGCAGCAGGTCACCCAAGTCAACGCCCATGCTATGAGAGGATGTATCTTCTATTTGATAAATCCTTGTTGTCAAATTTAGAAAAATAATAAATGCGCTCGCCCGTCATTTGCAGCCAGGCGAGCAGAACTCAACTCTCGCTTATTGCTCAGAAATCAAGGTTCTTCTTTTCAGCTGGACCCTGGTACTGCATCATCTCGCCTTGTGCCAATGGATGGATCCCTGAGATTGCTGGCTGCTCGGCGGCTCCGCCTTTGTGATCTTCAGACGGTCCGTGGTTGAACATCTTGCAAAGGTCGTAGCAGCACCTGAGATAATGGCACCTGCTGGCGCACTCGTCGCAGTATCCATTGTAGTTATGGGTATAGCCGCATTTGCTGCATTTCTCTATGCTGTAGCAACCATTGCCGCATTTATCGCATATCCCGTCCGCATGATTGGTGAGGTACATGGCACCGCAGTTTGGACAGTATTCATAAACCGCACACGGTGCACCGCACCCATCGCAGATGCCATCGCAGTAAAACGTCTTGCCGCATTCGTCGCATCTCTCTTCGACTATGCACACAAGGCAATTTTGCTCCATGCAACCATCGGGTGTTTTAAAAATGCCATGATGCTCGCAGAACTTTGTGCCTGAGCATATCTCGGTGCAGAAAACGGGATCCTTGATGTAGCCGTCGCCGCACTTGCCCCAGTCCGCCTTATCAATTGCCTGCTTTCCGGAAAAAAAACCCGGTGACGTGGCCTGAGCTGCAGCAGCGCACGCGAGCAATCCCACTGCAACCAGTATTAGCATTTCCTTATTCATCGCCTGACCTCCAAATTCGATTTTTATAGATTGTTCTTTTTAGCAATCTATGCCATCGCATACAGGTCGATCCTGCTCTTCTACAGGGCTGTCGTGGAACTTGATTGTCTTCTCAGCCTCGAAGACTCCTGAGAACATCTCGTGGGCCTTGATGTCCTTGTAGAATATCCTGTGCATTGTGGCGTCGGTGCCCCATGTGCCGTTGAAGGTGTTCTTGGTCTCCATGCCGATCAGTTGTGCAGGATTGTTGCCCATTAGGCATGCAACCTTGTCTGTGTCCCTGCCAGCCTCTTTCAGGCTCTTGAGAAGTTTCTCTGGCGTTGTGCAGGCCGGATTGTAAGGCGTGGTCGAGGTGAAGAAAGAGGTCTCGTCCTTTTCCATCTCATTTACCGCGAATGTCTCCTGAACCTGGGCTCCGAGCCCTCCATAGAACTGTTTCGAGTTCAGAAGCTTTGCGCCTACCAGAGGCGTCGCGCCTGAGTATGTCATCTTGGTGTTCTCATAGAGATTCAGGTTTGAGTTATTGCCGCCGTTGACTGATGCAATGGCCCTCTTCAATTTATCGGCATTCTGTGAGTAAGCATGCTCCTGGTCGAGCTCCAGGTCGCCATTGCCGGACATGACGTTGTAATACTCCAGAGCTATCTTCTTGTCTACTATCGATGTGCTCACATCGATAATGCCGGTGCCGGACACCTTCTGGGCCTCGCAAAATTGCTCGTACTGTACAGGCGGTACAATGGGCGGAGTTGCCAGCCCTGTGCTGCAACATCCAAAAAGGCAAGCTGCTAGCACTATAGCTACTACTACTCCCTTCATGCTGTTTCATCCCCTATTTTTTAGATGGTATACGTTATTACATCAAACCTTATTAAATATATCGTATGGCCCATCTCTCCTAAAGAGGGGACTTGGATTGGACATATCCAATCGCCTTAAATCGGCATCCCCCACAGGGGATACCACTTGGCCTCATCCTTTTCCAGGGGAAGCTCCTTTTCCATCAGCGATCTCAACCTGAATTCCACTGATGTGTCTCTTTGGCCTCCTCGCGGCACAAAAGGATAGTAAGACCCCAGCTTGAAGTTGTATATAAAGTAGACTGTCCCATCTCCTAGGAAGCGGTAGACTGCTGCCAGGAGCTGGGTTCCGAAACCCTGCTCCATCAGGATCTGGCAGATCATTTGGATATTGGTCACCAAATCGTCAAAATCCGGGTCATTCAGAATCACCCAGATGTAATTGTACTCATCTTTCTGGATGCTGTAAACAGTCCCTGTCTCTTTGAAGCTTAACTTCAGCAGATCCTCAATCTCAGCTCTTGCCGCTTCGTACCTCGATGACTCCATTGGCTTGATGCATACCCCGGCAGAGCCTCCCGGCTTCAGCCCTAGCTTGGCCTCGAGGGTCACAGCAGCTGTGGAGATGGCAAAGAGCCTATCGGTTTTGGCCTCGGGAAGTTTCGTCTTGCCAAGGATCGAGTCCCAAAATCCCATTTCAGGCTGCCTCCAGCTCTTGCTCAATTTTCTGCAGAGCTGCAATCCTGGCCTCTGTTGTTGGGTGTGTGGAGAACAGGTTCATGATGGACGAGCCAGAGATGGCAGGAACTATGAAGAGCGCACTGACTGGCCCCTCCACTCTTCTCAGGTCCTGCGTGGGCACTCGAAAGCCGCTGATCTTCATCAGGGCTGATGCGAGGTTAGATGGTTGGCCGGTGATGATCGCAGAGCCTCGGTCAGCAGCAAGCTCCCGGTATCTGGAAAGAGCCCTGATGAGAATGAAGCTCACAGCCCAGACTACAAGAGAGACAAGAAACAGAATTGCATAGTTGCTGCCTGAATCCCTGTCGCGACTGCTGCCTCCACCAAGGAAGGGCAGCCATTGCACGAGCATCTGAGCTATGGACGCGAGGAATGTGGCTATGGTCATTACCATCATGTCTTTATTCTTCACATGAGTCAGCTCATGGGCAATTACCGCCTCCAGTTCGCTGCGGTTGAGCTGCTGCATGATGCCCGTGGTCACAGCCACTACTGCGTGCTTCTGGTTTCTTCCGGTAGCAAAAGCATTCGGCATGCTGGTCTTCACCACTGCGATCTTTGGCATTGGCAGGTCGGCAATGGCGCACAGCCTTGAAACCATCTGGTAAAGCTCTGGGGCCTCGTTCTCTGATACAATTTTCGCGCCCATTGAGCTTAAAATCAGCTTATCAGAATAGAAATACTGCAAGAACATGAATCCAGCCATGAACAGTATGACCACTGTCTGGCTGGTGTCCATGGCCAGTAGAACGGCCAGAAACACGAGGTAGACCATGGCCAGGAGAAACATGGTCAGGAACATCCTGGCCTCAAGCCCGCGATCAGACTTCCATCCTCTCATATCTTATAGTCACCTTTGCTCCCATCTTCTCCTTTCTCTATTCTCTCAAGGTCGATAAAAATTCATCGGCCTTTACGCGATTCATACAAGTTACGCGATTCATACAATATAAGAGAGAAGTTAATATCCAACGCAAGTTAGATATACCATTGAACCATTGCAAACTGTGGGATAATGGCCACTGCCGTTCCGGAGGACGGCAGTTTATAATGGATGCAGGTGGGGCTATTTTGGAAAATCGTGCAGCTGTATTCGTTGATGGCGCTTACTTGACGAAGATCCTGGATGTCGATTTTGGCAAACCTAAGATCGATCTTGCAAGATTTTCGGAGATCTTGTGTGGCGATTATGAACGCCTGAGAGCTTATTACTACAACTGTATGCCCTACCAGAGTTCTCCTCCAACCGATGAAGAGCGTCGCAGATTTGCATCCATGGATAAATTCGTCTACACTCTGCGTAAATTGCCCAGGTTTGAGGTGAAGCTGGGGCGCCTGGGCTGCGTGGGCGGGGAGTTTGTGCAAAAGAGAGTGGACATTGCTCTGGCCGTGGATTTGGTCCGGCTGAGCTGCGGAAGGATGATCGGAAAAGCTGTTATTGTCACAGGTGACAGCGACTTCGTGCCTGCCATCGAGGCTGCAAAGGAGGCGGGCGTGCTGGTCGTGCTGTATTACTCTCCTAGCTCAATTCATGATGAGCTGCTCTCTGCAGTCGACGAGAGCGTGGTCATCGACCAAAGCCTTATAAGCCAGGTTGCCAGGTAGCTTCTATTGGTCCGTGTTTCAGGTATAGGTCTTCTACAATTTTTACAAGAATTTGAGGTGATGATATGTTTCCAGGATTAGGAGGCTTGGGCGGGAGGGGCCAAATGAGCCCTCGAAAGATGAAGGGCATGTTGAAGAGCATGGGCATAGACATCGAGGAGCTTGAAGGGGTCAAAGAAGTCATCATTCGCATGCCTGAAAAGGAGATCGTAATTGAGAATGCATCCGTTGCTGTTATGGATGCGCATGGAGTGCGCAGCTACCAGATATCGGGCGATGTGCTAGAGCGTCCCATCTCTGGTATTGCTCAAGAGGAGTCGGTTCCTGAGATCCCAGACTCTGATGTGGAATTGGTCGTCGCTCAGACAGGCGCAAATCCACAAGAAGCGAAGGCTGCGCTGCAGGAGGCCAGGGGTGACCTGGCAGCGGCTATAATGAAGCTGGGAGGAAAGTAGGCAAAAGTGAACAGCTCGCCGAGGATCATTCGAGATCCAGTTCACGGGGCCATTCAGGTGGATGAGCTTGAGTGGCTGCTCATAAAGTCCCGACCAGTGCAGCGGTTGAAGGGCATAAAACAGCTTGGTCTGGTGGACGCCGTCTATCCCGGTGCCATTCATACCAGGTTCGAGCACTCTCTGGGAACCATGCACGTGGCCGGGCTCATTGCCAGCCATTTGGACCTGCCGCAGGACGATGTGCGAAAGGTCCGACTGGCTGGTCTCCTGCACGATGTCGGTCACTCGGCTCTCTCTCACGCGGTGGAAGGGGTCCTCAGCCGCAACCCAGAAATCCAGCCAACATTTGGCGGCAAGCGCATCTCAAGACACGAGGAGTTCACTCGCCAGATCATAGTCGCACACCCTTTCGGGGAAAAGGCGACTTTGGCATGCGAGCAGGCCTTCGGCAATGCAGATGAGCTCTTTTCAGAGGTGTCAAAGATCGCTTCCGGGGGCAGTCCGCCCTTAGGCCAGATCATCGCCGGTGACCTGGATGCCGATAGGATCGACTTCCTGTTGCGTGACTCCCATCACTCTGGCGTCAACCTTGGCATTGTGGACACAAACCAGATCCTTCAGGCTCTCACAATCTGCAATGGCAGGTTGGTGCTGGCAGGAAAAGGCGACTACAAGGCCGAAATGTCCAGGACGGCTGCAGAGTCGATGCTAATCGCCAGAGCGCATCACTACAATGCGCTCGTCTACCATCCGACTGTTCAATCCATAAGGGCCATGCTTCTGGCTGCTCTCGAGAACGCTCTTGCGAATATCGACCAGAATGAAGCCAGGTCCAAGATAGTCCTTTTCTTCCAAGAGTACACAGACCAGGACCTTCTTTGCTTTATCTGGGAGAGTGGAGATGATTCATCGCGGGAGCTGTTGCAACGCATAAAGTTCGGCAGGGAGTATCCCCTCGCAGCCAGGTTCGACCACCGAACTTTGCCGCCTGACATAAGGATGGCTCTATCCACAATCTCCCGTCACGGACGAATGAGGAGGCTCTTTGAAAGTGGCCTTGGCAAAAGATACGGGGCACTTGTGGACATCACCGTGGGCAGCGGAGTGCCGCGGTCAACTAGAACTGAGACAAACGGCTTTCTTTATGATGAATCAGCTCTGGCAGCTGGCCTTGTCAAGTCCTTGACCCGTCAGATCGCTCTTTCTTTCTTCCATGATGGCAAAGTGGAGGTCTCTCTGGATGATGTCAGGGCGCAGGCAGCCAGGCTCCTGGGCTTTATCCGGTCTGAGAGCTACCTCCCTATCGAAGGCCTGCTGTTGCTTTTCTACACATTACATCTTCTGCTATCCGAGACCTTCGGACAGAGAATTCTGGTCCCAAGGTTTCGGAACATAACCTGGCTGTACAGAACTGTGTTGAAGCTTAAGGAACTTGGCCAGGCCAATCTATCCAGCTTTTTCGATTACTCGTTCCACTCCGACTACGGCTTTCCTTACAGCGAGAAGCTCTTTGAGGACATCCAGATCCTGGTAGCCATGGGCATGATCTATCAGGATCAACGGCACTATGAGGACAAAGGCTCTTGGCTTCAACGCTACGAATACATGCTTACAGCCGAGGGTTTGAAATATTCTGAAT
>JAUCQD010000286.1 GCA_030372945.1 Methanothrix sp.
GACACATTCAGGTTCTTTTGGGCCTAAAGAAGACCAGGAGATGGCATATCGATTATCTTCTGCCTCACACAAGCCTCCTGCAGACATTCGTCACCAGAACAAGGCTGGATCTGGAGTGTCAGATCGCCGCACGCATTGGAGAGCTGCTCGCGACGATTCGTGGCTTCGGCTGCACAGATTGCTGTTGCATAAGCCATCTGCACTATTCGGATGACCTGCCAAGGATGCTTGAGGCAGTCAGCCAGGCCCATCACAAGAGCTGCGATCCAAAATCAGAGATATGAAGAGATAGCAGCCAGCCCGAAGGCCATCAAGCCCATCAGGCTCAGTGGGAGGCTGTATCCCAATACCACCTCCTCCATGCTTGCCCCAGTGGAGTTCTTGATCAGCCAGAAGTAGGGATCAGATATGTAGGTGAGCATGAATGCACCAGAGCTGACCAGCAGTATCATCGTCAGGCCGTCCAGAGGATAATCTGCCAAGATCTGAGCGGCAATTACGACTGTCACCACCCTTGACCCTTGTGCTAGCTGAAGTAGAGCCGCTACAAGGAAGGGCATGACCAGCAAAGGCAAGAATTGGGCGAGGCTGTAGATCTCCTTGCCAAGTCCGCTTTGTGCCACTACATAACCGAAGGCGCCTGCCCCACACAAGTCCAGCAGAACCACGCCGGACCGACGTGATGCCACATGAATCACATCTTGCAGTTTGTCTTTTGCCAGTGCCAGGCAGATCAGGGCACCTAAAAGCAAGGCCACATTGGGATCTCCTGGAAGCTTGGCCTCCTCTCGCAGTGTCCCAAGCAAAATAAGAAGCATGGGTAGAATCAACGGAACCCAGGCACTGGCGCGGCCCGCTAGGGGCCCAATACGCTCTGCAGGCTTCACCTCCCCCGCAGGCAGACGCTGCATGAAGGCGTAAGCCAGAACGAATAGCATCAGAGAAATTGGCACACTCCTCTCCAAAATACGGAATGGCTCCACGTTGAAGCTGCTTGATAGCGAGACCATTACAGGCGACGGATAAATAAGGTTGAATGAAATTACTGAGCAGGCAGCAGTCATGAAGAGAGATCTCTTGCTGCCCTCATTTGTATGATCTCCCAGGGAGCTTACCACCGGCTCCAGGATCATGTATGCTGTGATGCTGCACATCACTGGCAGGGATATTAGGTATCCTGCTGCGCCTGAGACCAGCAATCCCCTCCGTGTCAGACCCAGCAGATCGGCTACGATGCGATCAATGGCTCCAGTCTTGCGCAGGTACTCGGCCAGAACTGCTCCGCTGAATACTACTATCGCCAGCGATGCGAAGATCCTTCCCAGGCCCGTGGCTACATAGTCTAAAAGCTCCAAACTCATGCCTGCCAGAACACCAAAGACGATAGCGGAGACCACTAAACTCAAGAAGGGTCCGAATCTGGGAACGATAAGGCTCACCAAAATTATGGCAACTATGAAGGCATAGAGAGGATCCACGAAGCGAAGTATATGCCTTTCGCTATAAAACCCATTCTAGTTCTGGGATAGAATTTTTGTGCTCAACATCCGAAACGCATTTATAGCTAGAAATAATAAAAATGCACAGAAGGGATTAAATCTATTTAATTAGCTAAGGTCATTGACAGGGATCGAGGGGATGGAAGGGAGTAGATGAGAAGAGGTAGCTTTAGGCGCAGACTACCTCGTGGTAGACGCAATTTATTGGCAAGCCCAGCTCTGCTTTGTGCAGCCCTCTTTCTGGTTCTACTGGTACCAGCCCTGATCTATCTCTTCCCGCATGCTCCATCCACCAATCCTGAGCTTTCTTCGCCGTCCCATCTTGCGGATGATATGTTCCCGCCTGCAGCAGAGACGAATGGCGCCAATGCTTCTGAGCAGATCTTGCGGGTGGCTTCATCGGATGCCTCTTTGCATGCTACTGTCAATTCCTCCGCGAACTTGTCTTGGATCTTTCTCGAAAATACGGGCTCCTCTGAGCTACAGCATGTGAAGGTCATGATCGGGGAAAGGGAGCTGGGGATCCTCTCCCGTCTCGTTCCCGGAGAAAAGAAAGTGCTGGCCACAAAGGGCAATGCAGAGAAAATATTGGTATTGGCCCAAGATCAAGCCGGTCAAGAGATCGTGGGCACTGTTAAGTACATTCAGTCGAACACATCCGCAGCATCCTCAAGTTCAAATGAGCAAGATATCCATCTCAGCACCCTATCCTCTTCAACAGCTTCCAGTTCAGCCTCTAGCCCCTCTGCCCAGGAGGTTGCAACCAAAAGCCCGGCACAAGAAAAAACATCTAATTCTGAAGTTCCCCGCTTCAGCCTGACGATCTCCTCAAATAAAACCGAGGGCCGAGAGGGCGAAATTGTGGGTTTTAGATGCACTGCGCAGAACTTGGGGCCAATTGAGCTCTCCGACGTCAAGATATTTTGTGCTGGCAAGATGGCCTCCACCAAGTTTCTCCCTCCTGGCGAAGAGCTGTTCTTGGATGGGGCCCTTCGAATAGAGGATAACGTGCAGCTCTTCGCAGGCGCTGTTGGTGAAGATGCCAAGGGCAATCTCTACACGAACAATACCTCGATAGCCATCTGGAAGGTCTCTCCTCAGATCAAGCTGGAAGTTGAAGCTCCAAAGAGCGTTCATCGCAATGAGAGTGTCACCATCCAAGTCAAGGTTGAAAATTGCGGCAGCGGCAATCTCACCGACATAAACGTCTCCGACTGCTTTGGCGAGATCGGCCAGATACAGCTCCTGAGCTCTGGCGCTGTCCAACTGCTGCATAAGGACAGAACTATAAAAGAGAGCATTCATGGCGAGGTCAGGGTCATCGCACACGATTCAACTGGCCGCGAGGTTTACGCAAGCCATGCCCTTGACATTAAAGTATTGAACTCCTCGCTGCAGATCCAATCGGAGAACGCACAGGTCAGAGCATATCCTGGCGAGCCTGCTGAAGTTACCTGGATCTTGAGAAACACCGGTGAAGAGATCCTCAAGAACGTAACACTTGACGGTGACGGCAAAAAATGCATGCTCAGGGAGCTGACACCTGGAAAATCAATTCGCATGGCTGCGATATACTGCAAAAACAGCACCACATGGATCAACGTCACAGCGCGGGGCGAAGATGTGAGCGGATATGAGGCCTTTGCAGAAGGCAGCGTCCACCTCATAGCTATCAGGCCTGCCATCAGCCTGAAGATCATGCCTCCGGAGCTGGAGGTATGTCCAGGAGAGACTGCGGACATAAGCGCTCTGGTCACAAATTCCGGGGACGATGCCCTTGAAGACGTCATACTTACCCAGGACGGCGCGACCCTGGCGACCATTGGCCGCATAGATCCAGGCGAGTTCAGGGTTGTAAATTCCCGAACTGTGATATCCTCTAACTCCACCATCCAGTTAGAAGTGTCTGGAGAAGACTCGCGCGGCCAGACTTGGTCAGACGCTGGCAGCGTAAAGGCAACTGTTGTAGTCTCAGCGCTCAAGGTATTCGTCAGCGCCTCGCCGCCTGCCGTGACTTTGGGAGGCAGCGCCAATATCACCTGCACAGTAGCAAACACTGGAAGCGTTCCTCTCTACAACATATTCGTGATTAGCAAGCAGTTCGGGCCTCTGGGCAACATCGAATATCTAGCACCAAAGCGCCAGACGACGATCTTTTCGCTGAAGTCCGTCGAAAGGGCTGTGAACGACGTGGTATTTGCAGAGGGATTCACTCAGGACAAGAAGTCCGTGCGGGGATCGTGTGATCTGCAGATCGACCTTTTGGTATCACCACAAAAGGAGACGGAGAGCTCGGCGCCAGATCGCACAAAATCGCGGGATTTGGGCACCAAGATACTGGGCGCTAATATCAGTTGCGGCAACGTGAGCATGTCTTTTGGCCTGCCATCAGAAGAGGAGACCACTTTGGAGTTCTCAAGGAAGATAGCGAGCGATGTAGATCGCTCTACAGTGCAGTCCAACAATCTCGTTATGGATGGAATTTCGAGCCTTCTGCGCTATGTAGAAAAGATACTTGGGAGGGTCGAGGACGAGCCCCAATCCTCAGCAGCCATGGAGTTTTCTCCTGGGAGCCGGGAAAACCTTTCGGCTGCCGGGAACTATGAGCTGAGCATTGCAGGAGTCAAAGGCTCGGAGCACGGGGCGATAAGAATCCTGGATGTGAGCGCGTCGCCATCTCAGCCTGCCGCAGGAGAGCCAGTTAAGATATCAGCGCATATAACGAGCCCAGCTGGGATAAAATCTGCATCTGTGAAGTTTGGCATGGCCGACTCTCCTCTCACCAAACAAGATATGCTTGAAGTGGATAGAGTTCACGATTCTCCGATGGTTCTGGAGTCAGGCAATTCCATGGATGGATACTGGAGCTGCTCCATTCCTGGCAAAGACTCCGGGATCTACATGGTGCTATCTGTCTGGATGACAGATGGAACGAACACAGCGGAAGGAGGGCCTTATATGCTCCACTGGAGCACAATCAACGCTGCATCCTCTGCAGCGCAAGGCGGCAATCTCGGGACGATTGCTCCTTCTGCCACTAAAAACGGCATGCTATTCATCGAATCATCTTCAGTTAAAGGCAAAGGAGAGGTCTCCATAAAAGATAGCTTTCAGGGGTCTGCTATGAACTACAATGAGAAGATGATAGGCAACGGGTCCATCAGCCTTGAGACGCTGCGTTGCATCGACCGGAAGAATGTGGACAACTTTACAGAGAAGAAGGATCTGGTCTTCACGGGTGGCAATCTCAAGGGCCACCAGACAGTGGAATCTCCCAGATTTCAAGGTGGTCTGGGCGCCTCTGTAACGCAGAGGTTCAACCTCAGCCATGTGGACAAGAGCGAGACCGCTAGCGTCAGCAGTGCCAGCCCAACCAACAATACCCTGACCTTCAGAACCGACCAGGCCTTCGACGGGACCTGGAATATTCAGACCAAATATGCCAAATTCTTCAAGAAGATAAAGGCAGATCAGCAGTACACGGGCTCCTTCCAGACAGAGAAGACGATCAAGTTCCAGGACGCTGGACAGAATTAATTGGCGTGGTCATGGGTCATTTTGGACTGAATTCTCCAATCTCTGCTGTTTCTTCGTCTCTTATTATCGAATTAATGTCATTTAGATCCTGTAATAGATCGAGGCCAGATGCTGTCGTTTTGTATACCCTGTTCTCTTTTACCAGATATCCATGCTCCGTCAGCCATTCCAGATACGATCCAGCATTCTTGAAATTCAGGTTGATCTGGTAGACTATTTTGGTCTTGGTCAATCCATCCGACCTGCACATATCGAGAATGCTCTCCAGTATCTCCAGCTTATTTCGCCGTGCCATTTTTTCCAGGCCTCATCGAGAATGCCTAACTACAGACAATATCATCATGAAGACTCATAAAACTTTCGTAATTTTTGATGCTTTATGCTGCTCTGTTTCCAAAGGCATTAGGTCGTTAGAATTGAAAATAAGCTGAAAATATTCTGGAAAAAATTAAAAATCGTTGGACTCATTTCTTCATGGCTGCGATGATAGCGGCATCCAGATCCTGAACAGCCCTTTGCAGCTCCTCGTCCTCCGCCGAACTCTTGAGTTTGGCCAGGTCCCTGCGAAGGGGGCCGAGCCGCAAAGCTGCGCCTTCGCCAGATGCGACCAGCTGGCGGAGCCTCTCCAGCCTCATTAAATGCTGTCTCTTATACACATCTCCGAGC
>JAUCQD010000287.1 GCA_030372945.1 Methanothrix sp.
CCAGATCGGCTGAGACGCCGAAATTCTTCGCCACTCCTGGCAGCGCAGGGAGATACAGATCGGTAGACAGTGGCACAAAGGCACTGAGGATTGTGATTAGTGCTATCAAGCCCCTATCTTTGAGATATCTCTGTCTACGGTTTTTGCCAGGAAGATCCATTTTGATTTGTTCCTCTCATTCAAAATAAGAATTTCATTCTCCTGCCCAGCAGCTCCCTCTCTTCTCCATCTTTCCCAGCAGGTCGCAGAGCTTGTTCGCGCTGGAGACGACTGTCTTTCTGCCGATGCGGTCCTCTGCTGCGGGCCGGACTGCGATGCCACCGAAGTGGGAGTCGTCTCCTACTACGATCATGCCTTGGATGTGCATCCAGGCATGCACAGTCTCCAAGGCCTTCTCCTGACCACCATTCCTGGACCCACCCACTGTGATGGCACATCCGATCTTGTTCTTCAGCTTGAAGTTTTGCCGACGCAGCTGTATGGTTCTGTCGAATATAGCCTTGAGCTGAGCTGTGATGGATCCGAAGTAGACCGGCGAGGCCACAATGATGCCATCTGCCCTCTCCAGCGCTGCTAAAACCCGCGCTACATCATCCTCTTTTGGACACGGCCTGCCTTTGCTGCAATCTCCGCAGTCTGTGCAAAAGTCGATCCTCAGCTCCGAGCAGTGTATGTCTTCTGTCTCAAAGCCCCTTTCTCTTGCCACTGCAAGTGCCTCGTTCAGCAAAAATTCGGTATTTCCGGCCTTTCTAGGGCTACCAGAGACACCAACCACCAACATCACACATACCTCCGTTTTATGATTGGTGCAGCATTGACCACATATTTATAAGCTATGAATGTTTACTGGATGTCGATATACCATGGATGCGACAGGACTTGGCTGACAAAGATCATTTTTGCAGCCATCGCAAAGTTAATATCTAAAACCCAAATTTTATTATGGGATTTAAAATGAATGCAGAGATCACATCGCTCCTTGATCAAGATGTCTACACTCAGAAAGGCGTCTTCGTGGGAAGGGTGGACGATGCAGTCCTTGATCCTGAGAAATGCACAATAAGCGGCCTGGCACTGGGGGATGTCAATAAGGAGATCTTCGACATAAAGAGCAAGGGGATAATCATCCCATACCGCTGGGTTACTGCTGTAGGCGACATAGTAATCATAAGACACCTGACCAGGAATGCAAAGGAACATAAGGACGGCTAGCTGGGAGATTTATTCTGGCCTGAAAGCTCGCGTGCCGCTGATAGTGAGGGCCGACGGCAGGGGGTTCAAAAAAGTTCTGGAGAACTGTAAAAAGCCGCATGATCCCGCAGTTGCCAGCTCTTTTGCAGAGGCATCTGCTTGCTTTTTCAAGAGCTCGGGCCTTTCGCCAGACCTGGCATTTACGTTCTCCGATGAGATCAGCATTCTCTTCACAGAGGCCCCTTTCTCGGGCCGGGTAGAAAAGATAGACTCTACAATTGCAGGCTTTCTCTCGGCTGCTCTGTCCATGAAACTGGGTCGGCTGGTGTGCATGGACTGCAGGACGATCCCCCTCTGCGAGGCTGAGATCTGGGTGTACCTGGCTGAGCGGCAGGATGAGGCATGGCGAAATCATGTCTTTTCTTATGGCTTTTACACGCTCGTCGAAGAAGGGCTTACGCATGCCGAGGCTATGAATCAGCTTAGAGGCATGAGGGAACAGGAGATTCATGAGCTGGTCTATCAAAAGGGCGTCAACCTTGCCAAGACTCCTGCCTGGGAACGGCGAGGTGTAATGGTCTACAGAAAAGGCAGTCAGGTGACTTCAGACTGGGATCTGCCACAATTCCGATCGGAAGAGGGCAAGAGGTTACTGGCAAAGATAATCAGGGGCACGAGTGGGTCTGAAAATGACCAATAACCGGCATTGTGAATTGATTTGAATGCTCTTAAAATCCTCGCGGATAATCTGTGCCTATACTATCAACCTCGATGCAGTTTACGACATCAAGGGCGAAGAGGTTGCACCCCTAGCAGGAGGAGCAAAGGCTGAGGCCGTCGGCATGATAAAGAGCCTAGAAGATCTCTTCTCTGCTCTGTTGTTCTGCATGCAAGAAGGCTCTGGAGCTGAGTTGCTGATCGAGCGAGAAGATGTCAAGAAGAGAATTGAAGGATTATTTCAATGGAATTTCCGCCTCGGCGGCAATGCAGGAATTATGTCGAACGTCCTGGCGACCCTCGGAGCAAAGCCCATTCTGAATGCGCCTGCACTAAGCCACAGGATGGCGAGAATGCTGCATCCGGGCGTCGCAGTCCCAGTTGGCAAGGAGCTCATAAGCCCTCTTAAAGCGGCAGGAGAGATGGAGATGATGCACTTCGTCTTTCAATTCAAGGAAGGAGAGAGCCTTCCATCGCTCCATGGTAAGATAACTGCGAAGAAGGATAACCGCCTGATAGCCTCTTTCGATCCATTGAATTCGAGACTTCATTCAAACAAGGATTTCGATGATTATTGCCTGGAGAATATCCTTGATCTTGGTGGTGCTCTGATCTCAGGATTTCATCTGGCGCCATTGTCAAGTTACAGGAAGATTTACGAGCAAAAATTATTGCAAATAGAATCCTGGAAAAGGAAAAACCCGAGGATCTACATCCATGCTGAAATGGGCAGCTTTCAAGACCCAAGGATAATGAGGTATCTCCTGCCCCGCCTGTGTGCAGACAGCATCGGTATGAATGATGATGAGCTGGCCATGATAGAAAGAATTGGGCCTGGCTGGCGAGGGACTGCCGAGGCTGCGCTTCGCCTCAGGGCCAAGTTAGGAGTTCGCAGAATAGGAGTTCACACCAGAGATTTCATCATCAGCGCCATGAAGGGACTGATTGAGCCTGAGGCTGAAATAGAAGCTCTGACAAGTGGTGCAAACGCCGCTGCATCTTTGGCCTCCACGGGATCTGTAATGTCTCCTCCTCCCGAGGAAGTAAATGCTGCTGGGCTTTTAGCCAGGGACGAGTTCTGTCAGGATGGAGCTGCAGCCACGGGACGGGGGGCTTTCAAAAAGTCAGGTGGAGTGATAGTGTGCCTGGTTCCATCCCTGCTGGCAAGACACCCCAAATTCACTGTAGGACTTGGAGATACCTCCACGGCCGTGACATTTTACGAGGAGCTCATGGCGATCAATTCGCACACTACTCCAAAAAGGTGACCTTTGCCGCAGTCAGCCATCGAATACCTTTAGATACTTTGCCACTTTTAGTTACTTCGTACAATGACTGCTGATCTCGTTGCCAAGTGGGAGGAGTTCCTCGCCTCCCGTTACTGGGATGACTTGCTGGAGCTGGCAGATTCTTACCCGGACGAGCGCAGCCTTGTGGTGAAGTTCCCGGATTTGGACCGCTACGATCCGGAGTTTGCCGAGGAGCTGCTCGAGAGGCCTGAACAGGTTTTGGAGGCTGCACAGGCAGCTCTGTTGCAGCTCGACCTGCCCATGGATGTCTACATGGACAGGGCGCACGTGCGCATCGCCCAGCTTCCTCGCCATTACAAGACCCGCGAGCTTCGTTCCGACCACATCGGCAAGTTGATAGCCATCGAAGGACTTGTCAGGACTGCCACGGAGGTCCGGCCAAAGATCGTCTCTGCTGCATTCCAGTGCCAGAGATGTGGCTTTACATTTTTCAAGGAGCAGACTGGCAATAAGTTCGACGACCAAAACCTGAAGTGCCAGAACCAGGCCTGCGATCGTGGCGGGCCCTTCAAATTGATCCTGGCCCAGTCCAAGTTCGTCGATGCCCAGAAGATAAGGGTGCAAGAGTCACCAGAAGACCTGAGGGGCGGAGAGCAGCCTCAGACGCTAGATGTCGAATTGGAGGACGACCTGGCAGGCCAGATCTTCCCCGGCGACAGGGTGATCGTCAACGGTGTTCTCAAGTCTTATCAGCGTTCTAGCCCACAGCAGGGCAAGAGCACTTACTTCGACCTCTTTCACAAGGGCATCTATGTGGAGATGAAAGAGCAGGAGTTCGAGGAGATCGAGATATCCCCTGAAGACGAGAAGCTTATCCTTGAGATGTCACGTGACCCAGACATCTATGAGCATGTAACTAAATCGATTGCACCCTCGATCTTCGGCTACGACGATGTCAAAGAAGCCCTGGGGCTTCAGCTGGTCTCCGGCTTCGAGAAGCACCTGCCCGACGGGGCCCGAATTCGCGGAGACATCCACATCCTTCTTGTGGGAGATCCAGGGGTCGCAAAATCCCAGCTTCTGCGCTACATGACCAAGATCTCTCCACGCGGAATCTACACATCGGGCAAGAGCACCACATCGGCAGGCTTGACTGCCACTGCTGTAAAGGATGAATTGGGCGACGGTCGCTGGACCATCGAGGCAGGCGCCCTGGTGCTGGCAGACAAGGGCATCGCAGCAGTGGACGAGATGGACAAGATGGACAACGAGGATAAGAGCGCTCTGCACGAGGCGATGGAGCAGCAAACGATAAGCGTTGCCAAGGCAGGCGTCATGGCCACTTTGAAGTCCCGCTGCTCTCTTCTTGCAGCAGCAAACCCCAAGCTTGGCCGCTTTGACAAGTACGAGCCCATCGCCCCCCAGATCAACCTCACCCCAGCCCTCATGTCCCGCTTCGACCTGATCTTCGTCCTGACAGACGACCCTGACACAAAGAGGGATTCTGCGATTGCTGAGCACATCCTGAAGAGCAACTTCGCAGGAGAGCTATCAACGCAGGTCACCTGGAATCCCGAAATCTCCCAGGAGGATATCGATAATGCAATGACCGTCATAAAGCCTGCGATAGAGCCAGAGCTTCTCAGGAAGTATGTGGCTTATGCCCGCAAGAATATTTTCCCCACGCTCACAGATGAGGCCAAGGAGCACTTCCTCAGGTACTACGTAGGCCTGAGGAGCCAGGGCCAGGATTCAAACAAGCCAGTGCCTGTCACAGCCCGACAACTGGAGGCGCTGATCCGCCTGGGCGAGGCAAGCGCTCGTCTCAGGCTGAGCGACAAGGTGACGCTAGAGGATGCGAAGAGGGTGGTCAAGATCCTGGAATCCTGCCTTCGCAAGGTGGGTGTGGACCCCGAGACAGGCTTCCTGGACGCAGACATTATCGCATCAGGCACTACCAAGAGCACAAGAGATAGGACTAAATCGGTGATGGACATCATAAGAGATATAAGCAAAGAGAATAAGGGTCCAGCCCCCAAGGAGGATGTCCTGGACAGAGCTGAGGAGCTGGGAATAGAAAGGGCTAAGGCTGAAGAGATCATCGACCGGATGAGGAGAGATGGAGACGTCTTTGAGCCACGACCCGGTATGTTGAAACTTCCTT
>JAUCQD010000288.1 GCA_030372945.1 Methanothrix sp.
GCTCGGAGATGTGTATAAGAGACAGATCTAAGATTATGCAGATGAAAATCAGAGAGGATGATGTCGTGACCGATGTGGCGGTCCAGCTTCTGATAATAGAGGGCATACCCTTACTAGGTTTGGTTTATTATCTCTGGCATAAGAGGAAGATGTACTTATTGGAGAGGGGCGTCCCGGAGAAGGACGATTCGATGGCCAGGCACGAGCGTAGGATCGTCAATGGAATCTTCTTAGCCCTGGCTGGTGTTTTCATGATCTTAACGCCCAAGATCGCTGCGCTCGCAGGGATTGAAGCGCAACTTACCTTTGAGCTTCTACTCGCAAGCCTGATTGTGTTTTGCGCTGGAGTTGCTCTATTAATTGGAAGTGGTTTGCTGAGATATAAAGCAATGCGTCAATATGACAAGGATTACGTAGCAGGATTAAAATGAATCCATCCCTGATCTCGTCCTAAAAATACAAAAGTTTATTACTACGTAACACCTTATGAGTTTATTGATATGGAACAAGATCTCATGAGGATAGGGGTTTCTCTGCCTGAGAAGCTATTGAACAAGTTCGATGAGATAATCCTCCAGAGGGGGTACTCGTCTCGTTCAGAAGGCATACGTGATGCCATTAGAAATTACATTGTCAACTACGAGTGGATGAGCGATGTTCAGGGTGAGCGGGTGGGAGTTATAACCATAGTATATTCGCACACCCAAAGAGGCCTGGAGGATAACCTCACTGAGATTCAGCACGAATTCGTAGGAATAATCCAGTCCAGCCTGCATGTTCATCTGGATCATGATAACTGTTTGGAGGTAGTTGTGCTGAGAGGCGAAGGTCAGGATGTAAGAAAGGCTGCGGAGAACATGATGGCCCTCAAAGGCGTAAAGCACGTCAAGCTTACCACGACATCCCTGGGAAAGGAGCTTTAGCAATCGTGTGGTGTTAGCTCATGTGAACTCCTCCCACGCCCTGAAGGGCGGGGAATTCCCGCTTCGTCCTTCGCAATCCTGCAAGTTAAAACCTTTCCTTGCAAAGCTTTATTTCATTTGAGTGAGAAAATGTTTCTTAAGTGGTTTTATGGCTGGAACACTCTATGAGAAGCTAGGAGGCTACAGCGTCATCGCAGCCGTTGTTGATGGCTTGATGGCAAGAATTGCAGAAGACAAGCGTCTTGCAAAGTACTTTGCCGGCCACGGCGACAATTCCAAGAAGCGACTCCGTCAGATGCTCGTGGAGATGATCTGCCAGCTCACTGGAGGGCCTTGTTTTTACCTTGGTCGCGACATGTCGACTGTGCATAAAGGATTGGGGATCAACGGGTCCGAATGGCAGGTGTTTATCACCCATCTCATCGGCGAGCTGGACTCCTTCAAGGTTCCTGACGAAGAGCAGAAGGATCTGCTCAAGCTGCTAAACAGCATCAAGAACGATATCGTAGAGGCTCCTTGATATCTATTCTTAACGCTGTCCAGCCGCGATCGACACCAGATCTACAAGATCTATCACACTACTACCTGCTCCCGCGTCCCTAAGGTTGCGGATGCATAGTGGACAGGATGTGACGATGCAATTCACACCCTCTGGAACATCCTTCAGCCTCCTCCTGGCCATCCGAAGGGAGAGGTCCCTGTATCCAGATCGAACGCCACCGCCTCCTCCGCAGCAACGGGCATTCTGGCGGTTGTCCTTCATCTCAGCGAGCTTGCAGACTGCCTCGATCACCTGGCGCGGCTGCTCATAGATCTTGTTATGCCTTCCAAGATGGCAGGGATCGTGATAGGTTACAGTGAGGTCGAGGGGTTTGAGGTTCAGCTCGGATATGTGCTCTGCAAGGAACTCCGGAACGCTCACCACCCGAAAGCTTGCAGGATAATTCTTCTTGAGAGTTGTATAGCATCCTGCACAGCCTGTGATGATGGTCCTGGCCCCAATCTGCTTCATCTGCCTGACATTGGCATTCACGAGCTTTCTGGCATCAAAGCCCGTGCGCAGCAGGGGCGAGCCGCAGCACTGCTCTTCTGGCAGAAGGGTCACGCCAAAGCATCTCAATAGATCATAGGTGCGCGCAGCCGTCTCGGTATAGCGGTATGAGTTCATGCATCCCACAAAATATACGAAATCCGACTTTTCCTTCAGACGGCTGCGTCCCCGGAGCCAGGCAGCTCTCTCATTCTGCTCACCAAAGGTATTACCGCTTTCGAAGATGTATCTGCTAAGCCTCTCTTGCGCTCCAGTCATTATCCCTTGGGAGACAAGATGTCCTCTTGCGCTCTCAATCAGATCGGGCACATTTGCGCCAGCCGGACAGTTATCAGTGCAAATGCCACAGGTGGTACATGAGTTCAGGCTGTCCAGCACATCTGCATCGGCCTTGAGGCCATCTGCAAGGCCCCTCATCACCATGATACGTCCCCTTGTGTTTGCCGACTCCCAGCCCAGCTCCTCAAAGACGGGACAGACTGAGCGGCAATTTCCGCAGCGAACACATCTATTGATCGCCCTCAGATCCAGACTCATATCAGTTGGTTCCATCAAATCTCTTGCTACAGGCCCAGCTTTCCAGGATTCAGAATGCCATTGGGGTCGAGAGCCCTTTTAATGGATCTCATCACTTGCAGAGCTTCTTGTCCAACCTGCTCTGGCATGTACTGAGCCCTGGCCAGGCCTATTCCGTGCTCTGTGCTGACAGTTCCACCCAGCTCCAGGGCGGCTTTATGAATCCTGTCCGCGGCGATCCTGAGCTTTTCCCATTGATCCTCATTCATGACATCGATGAATAGCGCAATATGCAGGTTTCCATCTCCGATATGGCCGTATTTCATTGCAGGAATGTCCAGCTTTGCTGTGATATGCTGCACCCTCTTGATCAAGGCAGGGATCTGGCTCATCGGCACGCCCACATCCTCGCCCATGTAGATGCGCGTTTTGGCAGGATCAATCTTAGCTACGGCAGCACCAACAAGCCGCCTGGCAGCCCAGATGGCATCCATCTCCTGCTGGCTTTTGGCCACTCTCACGTCCAATGCGAGAGGGCTGCAGATCTCGGCGATGTGCAAGCATTCTTTTACAGTCGAATTCTCAGGGCCGTCCACCTCGAAGAGTATCAGATCTCCGTCATCAGGAATGGCAAGCTTGGGATCACAGCGTTTCAGGACCTGACAGGTCGTCTTGTCAAGGATCTCACAGGCTGAAGGCGTGATTCCGGATGAGAATACCATCAAGACCGCCTGGCCTGCGATCACAGCATCCTCGAAGCAGGCCAGGACAAGCCTTCTGGACCTGGGAAGAGGGACGATCTTCAATCCAGCACGAGTGATAACCCCCAAAGTGCCTTCCGACCCAGTGAAGAGCCGAGTGAGATCGTATCCGGCTGCAGACTTGAGCACCTTTGAGCCTGTGTGTATCACCCGACCGTCAGCGAGCACAGCCTCAAGATCGAGGACGTAGCTGCGCGTCGTACCGTATTTGACGCAGCGCATCCCGCTGCTGTTATTGGATATCATTCCTCCAATAGTGCACACAGCCGAGCTGCCAGGATCTGGCGGGAAGAAGAATCCATAAGGCTTCAGAGCCAAATTGAGCCTCTCCTGGACCACGCCCGGCTCGACGATGACCTGCAGGTTCGCGATATCGATATCAATGATCCTGTTCATGCTGGACATGTCGAGGACGAGGCCACCTTTTACAGGCGAAGCGCCGCCTGAAAGGCCAGTGCCAGCACCTCTCGGCGTCACAGGGACCTGATGCCTACTGCACAGTCTAAGGATGCGGGAGACCTCATTGGTGCTCTTTGGCCTCACCACATAGTCAGGAAGTCCTTCAATTTGTGATGCATCAGCTGCATAGCAGCGCCTCTCAACGATGGAGGAGGATGCGCGGCTGCCGACGATCTCTAATAGATCCTCAAGTATGCCAGACATGTTCCTCTGACTTTTTATCAATTCAATGGACGACACATCGATATAAGCATTGCCTGATGCAGATAGAAAAGGATGCGGATAGAAAAGCTAAAAGCTGATGTAGGATGAAACCTCCCCGAGATGATTGTGATGAAGTGCACATTGTCTATTGCCTTAGCGATCATGCTTCTTCTGGCAGCATTTCCGGCCAGCGGAGAGATGACGGACTACCAGAAGGGAGTTGCCAATGGCCTGAAGATAGGACTGTTTATGGGAGAATACTACGGACGAGGCCAGTATGTATCGGACTATGCCGGGCAGTATAACACCTACCTGGATCAGTATTATCAGTTCCTTTGGGCGTCATTTGGCAATAACCAGTCCCTCATAAATGAGTTCGTGCGCTCGCCAATCTCAGTCAAAACGAATCCAGTCTCCAGCAGCGGAGTTCTGTATCCTGATGCAAGTGGTAGAATTTATGGTTACCCGGCTGCTGATTACTACACATGGATCGGAGCCGTTCCTGGGACAAAACCACAAAATCCGGGCGACTCTTTGCCTGGTGTCTAAGGCTTAATTGGACAGAAACCCATGGAAAAAAACGGCTGCAGTATTGGCAACAGAGAACTGATAATCTTCATAACCTTAGCGCTCTTCATTTTGGTATCTTACTTTATTTGGCCGCTGCTTGACAGCCTTGTCCTGGGATTGGTCTTCGCATATGTCGGACGACCTGTCAGAGAGCTATTTGGAAAAAATCGACAGGTAGGCGCTCTTGCAGCGATCGTCTGCATAGTCGTCCCCCTTTCGGCGATCTTTGCCCTTGGACTTGTCGAAGCCGTGAGCCAGATAAAGTGGCTGGGGATTCACCAAAGTTATATAATCGCCACCAGCTATGAGCTCATCTACCGTGCCCACATTCCGCAGGCAATATTCGACGAGCTCTCACGAGGCATGACCAACCTGATGGAGATAGGGTTGCACCTCATAGCCGGCCTGCCTGTGTTCAGCCTGGGCACAGCGATATCCCTTGGAATAGTGAACTTTTTGATATCCCTTTGCGTCTGTTACTTTCTTCTGCTGGACGGAACCCATCTGAAGAATGCTGTGATGGGTGCCCTGAGCCTGGAAGGCAGAGACTTTGAGCAAAGATGCCTGGCCAGAATAGACGGCATTCTTTTTGGCATTTATACGGGAAGCATCTATACCGCAATAGCTGGCGGCATTACCTCGGTGCTCATCTTTTACATATTTGGAGTTCCCAGGCCCTTCGCCATGGCATGCATCGTCTTTTTAGCAGGAATGGTGCCTTTCCTGACATGGCTGGTCTTCATTCCCACAGCCATCAGCAGATATATCGAATTTGGGCTTGCTGACGCACTGCTCTTCTTTTTGGTGGCCTCGGTAATGGTCCACGTAGCTGAGCTTGTCATCAGGCCATACATCGTATCTGCAAAATCATCTATTCACCCGTTGCTGGTGTTGCTCGCGTTCCTTGGGGGCGGCATAGTGGCCGGGATTAGCGGTTTTTTCCTGGCGCCTGCCATGGTAGGAGTGGTGACGGGCATATACCAGGTGATGCAAGAGGAGATGCAAGGAGAGCAAAAAGGGAAATCAAAGCAAGAGGAGGAGACAAGTCGGTTCAACAGATAAATGCGAGACGAGGCACACTCCATTCGCCGATAGACGTAATACCGAAAACTATATATTCGTTGATCGTAGTAGTATTGTTTGGCAAAAGTCAAAGTCTCTTTTCTCCCTCCTACACCAAAGACTTTTGCCTCCCTCCTTCTCACCCTCCAACGCTTTGAAAAATCGTAAATATCATGCCGCTTCATAATTGGCCTTGAATGTGGGATTTTGGCCGGCTTTCAATCGTGGCTGAACTGATACGAGATCACATCTACCTCGAGAGCATCGACGAGTATTGCGAAAAGACTGGAGTTCGCAAAAAGGACTTCGTCCCAATAGAGGCTCAAGACTTCGGTGGCGAGATCTTTGCAGTCGACGGCTCCAACGCTGCAGTATGCAATTGGTCCGTGGCCAACCTAAACCTGATACGAGCAGGCTTTGCCGTGTACAGAGGACGAGAGTGGCAGAGAACGACAATCACCTACGACGATGTGTTCCTTGCAGACCCGAGGATTTGCGAAGATCTTTTCGATCCATGTCTGAAGGCGTTCTTCGGGCTGAAGGGAATCGATCTCAAGGAGTCAGATCTGGACCGGCTCTCCACTTACTTTCGGGAGCTTCAGGAGTACATCGCTCTGAATGAAGCAATTATTGAGGCCCGCTCAGGTGATATCATCCTCTACGATGGAGGCTTCGACGTCTTCGAGCCCCTGCGAAGCGTCCTGGCGGTGATCTTCAAAAGAGCAGAGGACAAAGACGTCGATCTGCTGGCAGTCAGCAAGTCCAGCACTCTATTCTGGGGAGAGGGGCTCACACTGCCCTTCTTGCAGCACACTAGCTACGCTGGTAGCCTTTTTGTTCCGGGCGTTCCATGGTATCTGGACCTGAAGGATAAAAGGGTGGAGCATGGCCAGGGCAGGTGGAATGGCGAGACCTACATCGCTCGCTTCGCAGGCAGCTCAGAGAGGGCCTTTCGCGTGGATGCGCCATCTTACGTAAGAGATCGAATAGGCTCAGCACTTGGAAAGCTGGTCGCACACTCTTGCTCCTCAGAGTGCCTGGGCTATCCTCACGCCCTTTTCAGAGCGCATGAGGATGTGAGGATCAGCGGCCAGGAATGTGATCTCCTGCGGCTCAGATTGATGGAGATGCTCGGAGATATGGGAATGAGCGAGCCTCATGTGAGGATGCTGATGCAGGATTTCCACGATGTTCTGGATATGAGGCAGCAAATTTAAAGGATTTGCGAGGGTCATTTGGTGCAAGAGGCAGATTTATCCGCATTCAGATCAAAGCTCGGATCTGAGGTTGAAAAGGCGTTGCATGATAAAAAGGTGATAAGAAAGGAGGACACGACATACAGGATCATCTCCAAGAGCGTGACTGAGTATCAGTTCATAGTTCCCTTTGATCTGCCTGATGAGCAACGCGTGGAGGTCGGACAGATCTTCTCGATCAAAGATCATGACGAAGCGCGTGGAAGGAGGCTCACTTTTCTGGCTAGGGTCCTGGACATCCAGCATGGATCCAACTACGAGGGAAACTGGGACACCACAATGAAGGGAACCCAGTTCTTCGACCATGAGCAGATATTCAATCGCGTGTTCGCAGGGCCCTTGGGCTGCGTAAATTGCGATGGATCTTTCAGAAAATCCCGGACAATTCCCACAAAATTCTCAACGGTCTCAAGAGCTGAGAGATCCGAGTTCAAGTTTTTAAAGCAGGTCATGGGCGATATCGAGATAGGATATCTACGCAATGGCTCACGCCTGGTGGAAGAGATTCCTGTAGCCCTGCACAGCGACACCATTGACCACCACATGGGCGTCTTCGCAACTACTGGCATGGGCAAATCCAACTTCATGAAGGTCTTTGCGGCATCATGCATGCGACTTGCTGTGCGTGGCGAGTCTAAGTTCGGGCTTCTCATAGTAGATCCTCACGGAGAATACCTGAATGGCAAGGGATCGATAAAAGGGCTGATGCATCTCAAAAGATATCGGGATGGTCTGGCATGTTATTCAACAGATCGGAAGAATTCCCAAGATCCTGGTGTGGAGGAGCTTGCCATCTCTGAGAGCGAGGTCAGGCCGGAGGACATCGCCCTTCTCTACGAGTGGTCGCCCCCGCAAAGGGATGCTCTGGATGCCATCTCCAGGATCTTCGACGGTGGCAATTGGCTGGAGGAAATTCAGAGTCCAGATGGCCTTGCAAGGATGATGCAGGAGGGATTCAAGGACAGCACAGTCAATGTCCTGGTGCGAAGGATCAAGAACATCCTTGAGAAGAACAAGTACATCCAGAGGAGATCCAGCCTAGCCAATATACTGGCCAGCCTGCAGAGCGGAAAGGTCGTTTTAGTTGACATACCAAGGATGAGCGACAGATCAGAGCTCTTCTTGCTCTCCGTCATCTCGCGTTACATCATGGAAGAGTACAAAAAAGACGAACACGAAGGGCGCAAGAACTGCCTCATCACCATCGAGGAGGCCCAGAGAGTCCTGGGAGCAGGCAGCAACACCTCTCGCTTTGAGACCATAGCTCGCGAGGGACGAAAGTTCGGGGTGGGACTGTGCGCCATCACCCAGCAGCCCAAGCTCATAGACAAGCAGCTCCTATCCCAGTTCAACACTCTGGTGGTCATGGGCCTGGGAGACAGAAACGATCGCATTCAGCTTGAAGAGTCGGCCAAGCAGGACCTGTCAACCCTGGACATAGAGATCCAGACATTGGAGAAGGGCGAGGCGATCGTTTCGACATTGAAGATACCTTTCCCTGTGCCCGCGAGAATTCACCGCTTTGAGGATTACCTACGCCGTCTGGAAAAGGAAGACGCCGATGATGCTCTGATAAGCAGGGGAGGCTTCAGGCCGTTCCTTGAGTGAGGTGCAAAGTTCTTGAAGATAGTCCATCTGTCGGATTCACATCTTGGATTTTCCAGCTACAGCCGTCTGGATCAGCATGGACAGAACAGGATTGAGGAGATGATCTATTCGGGCTTTGATCAGGCTATAGAAAAGATCATCCAGCTTCGTCCAGATGCTGTCGTTCACGCAGGCGACGTCTTCCATCACGTGCGGCCCAAGATCAAGCCGCTTGTGATCTTTCAGAGGGGATTGTTCAAGCTGGAAGAGATGGGAATACCAGTAATCATAATCAGCGGCAACCATGATGCACCCAAGAGCTACTCTCTCACCAGTCCCTTCCGTCTCTTTGAGGGTCTAGGAGGCGTGCACATCGCCCAGAGGTATAAATATGAGCGCTTTGAGGTCGGAGATTATAATTTTCACTGCATCCCATTCTGCCTGGAGCCACGGGACTACCTGACCGAATTTGGGAAGATCGAGCGCTCAAACAGAGATGTGCTGGTCATGCACGGTCTGGTGGAGTCGCTTAGGAGCAGGAAGATGAGGAGCGTGGGCGAGCACGAGCTGAAGGACAGCCTCCTCAAGAGCGACTTCGACTACATCGCCCTTGGGCACTTTCACGGCCAGACGCCCATCTGTGCGAACGCTTGGTACAGCGGCTCTGTCGAGTACTTCAACTTCGGGGAGGCTGCAGACAGAAAAGGAATGCTGTTGGTGGATCTGGAAAAAGGAGCAGTTGAGAGCGTGCAGGTCAGACCTAAGTACATGATAGACTGCCCGGCAGTGGACTGCTCAGGGCTGTCCTCAGAGGAGATCTCTGAGTGCCTCATGGACCTTTGTCATGACGATGAGATCCGAGATAAGATGATCAGGATCAACCTCACAAATGTGAACAGATCTGCCTACAGGAGCATCGACCAGGGAAGGCTCAACAGACTTGGTGCTGGCGCGCTCTACTTCAAGATCAAGCTGCAGTTCAATGACGAGGCCGAACGATCGGAGCGCCCAGTGGACAGGCATAAGCTGCACGAGGAGTTCTCCAACTTCCTGAGAGATGAGGCTTCCCAAAAGAGAATACCAGTGGCGATATTGGACGAAGTTGTGGCTTATGGATCAAAGCTCATGAAAAGAGCAGTGCAATCGAGAAATATCGAGGCTTTTGATGCATCTCAATAAACTTGTCATGCGTAATTTCAAGAAGTTTCGACGCACTGAGGTGGAGTTTCAGGACGGGCTGACTGGGATCGTGGGCAGCAACGGAGCAGGAAAGAGCACCATTGTGGAGGCCATTGCCTGGGCTCTTTATGGCAACAGGGCTTCGAGCATAAAGAGGGACTACATCCGCAATGCGCGTGCGGGCGACTCCGACCCTGTGGAGGTGCGGCTCTCGTTGAGCCTGGGCAAACAGGAGATGACCATCTACAGGGCCATGAAGGGGAAGGGCCTGATGCCTGAGGCGTACCTTCTCTTGGACAATCATAGGATTGCTGCAGGCACAAAGGAGGTGGATCAGAGACTCGAGGAGATCTTAAAGATAAGCTACCAGGACTTCATGAAGACATTCTATGCTCGCCAAAAGGACCTGGACAACTTGCTAAAAGAAGGCGGCACTGGCAAGAGGGAGTATCTTCTGAAGCTTCTGGGCTTGGACGACATCAGAGAGCTGGCAATTGAGCAGATAAAATCCGACAGGATCGTGCTGGAGGAGCATAAGAGCAGGCTTGCCGGAGCCTTAGCAGAGATCGGAGACGTGGAGGCAAGACTTGTGGAAGCGGCGCGGAGCATTCAGTTGGCCGAAGGCGAGCTGAAGGAGGCCGAGAGCCTGCACTTGGCCCTGGAAGATGCACGCAAGAAGAAAGCCGACGAGCTTGAGATTCAGGAAGAGAAGATGCGCTCTCATGCCCTTCTGGAGGAGAAGATGGCTCGACTGGAGGCTCAGGCTCTTGCGAAGAGAGAGGCCATAGAAAAAGAGCAGATGAGGCTGGCGGATATTGAAGCCCTGAAGAGCCAACTCGCAGACCTTGAGCCAGGCCTGCAACGCCTGAGATTTGTGCGAGAACGGCTGGAGCTTTTAGAGCCAAAACGCAAAGCGTATGAGGAGACCTACCGCAAGATGGCTGCTGCAGAGGCGGGCATAGATGGCATAAAGAGAGCACTTAAGGAGAACGATGAGCGACTCTTACAGCTCAGATCTGATGCCGCCATTTTAGAAGAATTGAGACCAAAAGAGGTGGAGCACAGAGATGTGCAGGCTCTTCTGAGCAGGCTGGAAGGCCTGCGCAACAGATATGTAGAGCTTCAGGCCCGCCTCAAAGAAGAGACCATCCGAATGAGTGCGACGGAATCAAACCTCGCAAGGACTGAGGATTCCATCAGAGATCTTCTGCTCGCAAAAGCAAGGCTTGAAGAGATGCAACCCAGGCTAAAAGAGGCGAGACTGCTTGAGCAAGAGCAAAAGGAGATGAGCCTTCAAAGGGAGCGCCAGAAGGAGTTGGATGGCCTCGCCTCCCGCAGGAAAGCTCTGGAGGAGCGCAGAGAACGCCTGGAGAGCGAGGCCGTCGGGGTTAGTCAGGCTCTTGAAGCTCTTGGCGATCTGGAGGAGCAAGAGCGCAGGCTCTGGGCCCAGGACAGGGAGCTGGATGGGCTTGGAACAGATCTTAACAGCATTCTTGCAGATCTGAGAGGCAGTCTGAAGGTGCAGGAGCGCGCCTTGTTGGATGCTCAGTGTTCAGTGAAAAAGGTCACGGCGCTGGGGGAGAAGGGCGTCTGCCCCACCTGCGAGAGACCACTAGAGGGCCAGCATGAAGAGTTATTGAAAAAGTATCAGCTCGCGGCATTCCAGGCAGAAAAGGAGATCTCAGATCTTCAGACAGCTATTAGATCTCAGATGGAGAAGATTGATGGGGTGACCAGGTCGAGAAGCAACCTTAAAAAGGGCTTCGACGACCTGAATGCAAAAAAGAGCCTGCGTTCTGCTTTGCAGGCAGACCTGCACAGACTCAAGCTCCAGATATCAGACACCAGATCTGAGCTGGATGAGATCCTTGCCAGCATAGAGGCCCTGGGTCCCGTTCGCTTCGATTCGCAGAGGATGGCAATGCTCGAAGCTGCTTTAAATGAACTGGCACCACTGGTGGAGGATGCCAGAAGCCTGACAGTTCAATTGGCAGATCTGCCACGCAAGGAGGCTGAACGCGAGAGAGCGCAGAGGCAAAGACTGATCCATGAGGAGAAGTGTCGTGATCTGAGCTGTCAGATCCAGGCCCTCGGCTTTGCCGAATCTGAGTATGCTGATGCGAGGAGGAGGCTTGAGATGCTTGTGCCTCTGCACGACCGCTTCCTCTCGTTACAGGAGAAGGCTCAGGAGATCCCACATCTTGAGGAGAAGATCTCTTTGCAGCAGCAAGAGCTGATAGAGCGTTCTTTGATTTTGCAAGAGCTGCAAGGCTCGCTGCAGGCGCTAGGGTTCGATTTATACGAATACGAGGCTCTGCAAAAGGAGCATAAACATCTCTCCAGGATGGAAGAGGAGGCTCAAAAGATCCAGCTAAAGCTTGCCACAGAGCCAGAGATCGAAAGGAGGCTGAAAGAGGCAGCTTTAGCCCTGAAGGATCTCGAAAAGGATCTGACCATTGTCAGGAGGGATTTGGCGGCCCTTGGCTACAGCATAAAAGAGCACGAGAGAGTCAAGGTCGCGCTGTCCACAGCAGAGAAGGACCTGGAGGCAGCTCAAAAGGCTGTCTCAGAAAAGAAGGTCCAGTTGGGCATCCTGAAGGGCGGGCTTGAGAGGCTAAAAGAATCATCACAGAGAAAGAAAGAGCACCAGAGGACGCTTGCAGAGGTTGCCCGAAAGCTCGAGGTTGTGGACACGACAAGGAGCCTTGTCACTGGATTCATGGACCAGGTTCTTCTCAGGGTGAAGAAGGATATCGCCAAAACCGCTGGCGAGATCCTGGATGAGGTCTCGGGCAAGTACAGCCTTCTCAAGATCGACGATGACTTCAATATTCTGGTCGAAGATGGGGGCGAGTACTATCCCATCTCCCGCTACTCTGGAGGCGAGATCGATATGATTGCAGTCTCCGTTCGTGTTGCGATCAGCGAATATCTGATGCGCTTCGGGCCAGAGGGAGAAAGCTACTCATTTCTCATAATGGACGAGGTCTTCGGCAGCCAGGACCTGGAGCACAGAGAGAAGATGATAGGGATGCTGCGCAGCCTGGAAGAGAGATTTCCCCAGATCATCGCCATCAGCCACATCAGCGATGTTCAGGGGCAGTTCGACAACACCCTGCAAGTAGTGGAGGATGAGATGGGCAACAGCAGGGTTGAGGTCATTTAGCCAAGTGCGAAGCTCAGCAACCTGGCCAGCCGTATGGCATCCCAGTCCAGGTTCACAAGCATCTTGGCCATGAGGCTGCTTGGCCGGTCGATATCCCCATGCGCCTCAATGATCCTCAAGAGACTGGGCTTTCCTGCCAGGTAGCATACCACTTCGTCGAGATCCTCTGGGCTCATCTTGTTCAGCATCCTGTTAGCCCTCAGCCCCACATCCAGCTCCCTGCCAAGAGCAGCCCTCCAAAGTCGGTCGTACTCTCCGAGGCGCTTCATAGAGCAGTCATCATCCAGCGCTGCTGCAGCGGCCACTTTGCCTGCGATCTTGGCTGCCACAAGTCCAGGATATATTCCCCCTCCAGAGGTGGGCTTTACCTGGCCCGCAGCATCGCCCACTGCCAGGAATCTGTCGGCTGAAGCAGCCGCTGGGGGCCCAAGGGGCAGGCCTCCCACGAAGAGACCGACTGGAGAGCCAAGGATCCTTTTTTTTATCGCATCTTTTTTTAAAAAAGCTTTTAAGCGATCGTATCCTCTGTCGCAGGCACAAAGCCCGATTCTGGCCGCCTGCTCACCGGCAGGAACGACCCATGCAAAGAGGCCAGGAGATTCGCCCAGATGCACCTCCACTACCTCGCGATCCTCGAGTGCAAATGGAACCTCAACCTGTGCCCCAGACAGGATCTTCGAGGGTGGCTCAATGCCTGCCAGTCGTGCCAGACGGGCCCGTACGCCCTCTGCAGAAATCACCACACGCGCCCGGATCTCCGCACCATCTGCGAGCGTCAGGACGAGGCAGCCTTGCTCCTTCCTGATCATTCTGACTGCTGAGCGAAGCCTCAGCTCAGCGCCCTTTTGCAGAGCATCCAATGCCAGGGCCCTGTCAAAGAGCCTCCTATCCACGACCCATGCTTTGCAATTCTTTGCCTTGAAGTCAAGACGAAATCCACCAGGCGAGAAGACCGCAGCCCCGCGCAAGCCTTGCAGGATGAATGCTCCTCCTGTCAGCTCTGACTCATGCATAGCTTTTAAACCCAGGAGTCCAGCGCACTCCACTGGCCAGCCTACGCTGGAATGCTCCTCCAGTAAAAAGACCTTTGAGCCTGATGCAGCAGCATACTTGGCTGCCATGGATCCAGCAGGCCCTGCACCGATGACGGCTACATCGCACTGATCCATAAAGAAAAAGATGTTGAAAGGATGTCCGGATGCATGACATCCTTTTTTGCTTTAGTGGGCCTCGCCCACAATATCCTTGCCTGGCTCCTTGCGCTCTACGGTCTCCACTTTGCAGACAGAAGGCCCGCAAACCAGGACATCCTGCTCCTGGAACTTGGTGTAAGGATTCTCTGGTATTGTCATGTCAAGGCCCATGGATGCGGCCATAAGCTCTACTACGTCCAGAACTTTGATGTTGGACTTGGCATCATTCCTGCCATCCATGATGTTCCTTCGGCAGAAGGGACAAGTGGATGCAATGATATCTGCCTGAACCTCCTCACCATCCTTTACTCTGGCTTTGGCCATGTCCAGGGCAAGATCTGGTATGCCAGCCTTAACTCCACCGCCTGCGCCACAACATCTCTGCAGCGCTCTATTTCTCACCATATCTTTGAACTTTACTCCGGGGATGGATTCAATGCATTCACGGGATGCTTCGAAGGCCCAATCCTTTCCTTTGAGGTGCATTAAATGTCTGCCGTTGTGGCATGGGTCATGATATGTAACAGTGTAGTTCAGAGGAATCTTATACTCCACCTCACCGTTCCTTATTTTATCCCTTAGGAATACCGAGAGCGGCATAGTCTCATAAGGGATGTAGCCTTCATACCATTGGGGCCAATCGATGGCGGCATTTCTGAGACATCCCGCACAGGCAAATAGGACATTTTTTGCACCAGCATCTTTGAGGGCATCGACGTTATGCACAGCATGTTCGGCCATGACCGCCCTTTGGCCGGTTCTAACCATTGCAGAAGCACAGCACCACTCATCTTTGCCCAGCATCGCGAAATCCACATTTAGCTTATTTAAAATCCGAACAGTGGCAACTCCCAGGGCTTGCTGTCTGTATGCCGCGGTGCAGCCTGCGAAGTATACGATCTCGCCCGACTCCTCGACCTTGGCGTCTTTTGGAACCCAACACAGCCTGTCCTCTTGTTTGGCCTGGTAGGGGTTCCGATCTGCTTTGACGAGCTTGGGGAAGAACGACTGCTTCCCGTAAGGGCCGTTTCCGCGATCCACCAGGTTGGGCCTCATGGCCTCCCAGAGATCTACTGTCTTAATTCCAGCCTCGCAAACAGTTCCGCAGACGCCGCAGGTGGTGCAGTAGTACACATCCTCGGTGAAGGCTTTCATCTCGTCCTCATTGAGGGGCTTTGGCCCGAAGATCTTGGCCCTGAGGCTATGGCTCTTGGCCTGCAGCTCTCTCCATCGAGCATTCTTGTACATGGGAGTGATGCCTGGTCGGTCAGGCCTTACAGCGAAGGTCGGACACCACTTCATGCACTCCTGACAGCGGTTGCAGCCATCGATCTCCAGGAGCTGTGTAGACATCATGTAGCCTGTCATCAAAGGCTTGGATTCCTTATTGTTGGCCATCTTATTCTCCTCCTCTGTTGGCCAGAAGGGTCATGGGCGTCGCTATCACATGGATGTATTTGGTCCAAGGCAGAACGAAGGCAAAGAGCCCCAAGGCCAGCACTGTGTGAATCAGAGCGAAATGAGGCGCATAAATGGGAAACTCAAAGGCATTGCCCACCAGCAGCGCATTCCCGCGCATCCACTCTGCATAAAATCCAGTGATGGTAATCAGAAATACTGCGCCAATCAGAAAAGCGTCGTATGCAGTAGTATTATCCCTCACGAACTTGAGCAAGATCCTTCTGGACACGGCGATGGTCGAGCCGATGAGAAGCAGGTACCCGAAGATATCAAAGGGCAGAGACAGAGCCTCCTTGGCAATCTCAGCCTGCTCAGCGAGCCCAAGCAAGTTGAAGTGCTCGACAATATCGATCATGAGTCCGAGGCCAGATAGTGCCGCAAGCGTCAGGAAGCCGTAGAACATGCACATGTGCATAACCCAACGTACCGGGCTTCTGGCAAGCGTTCTTCGCAAGAGAAGAACATCAAGCACAACTGTTCTGAGAAATACCCATACGCCTTCCTTAAATGCCTCATGAATCCAGGTGGCAATGAAGAGCCAGAAGCTATTTCGCAACTGGTCGTGGTAGCCGGTGGATCCGAGGCCCCATTTCTTAAAGTTGAAATATATACCATATATCCAAACAGCGAGTACAATAACTGTTAGGAGTATCACAAGATCAAAAGTGAGGCCCAACGTATAGAACGCCATCTCATTTCCTCCTCCTTATATTTATCTAGTATCGGGGCGATACGACCAACGTTTGTGACCAATTTACCAGACAACTAATACTTAAATATTCCCTCGCTGTCGCCCGATATCCTTACTTGCTCACAAGTGATTCACTAATTCAAGCATAGAGACACAGAAGCACAGAGGGATGATATTTACCCGATCTCAACCACACAGTCTCGGCGAAGAGCCGCAAGAGCAGTGAGAACAATTTAACATATCGGCTGGCCCGCGAAGAGATCGAGGTCCTGGATTTGATCTCGATTAAGACCTCATACGGGACAGATCGATCAAAGGAGATTAAGATTAGGACAACATCATTTGCTAAGACCTATAATGGAACGTGTTATAGCCGGGAGGCTCTTTAGTCTTCTTGATGTGGCTCCAACCATTGCCAGAGTTTTGGGCATCGATCTTTCCAATACCGATGGCCACTCTATCGATGTGGTAGAAAAGTGGGGATGCAGAAACGTGGTGCTTATCATCATCGATAGCCTGGGGTATGACCTTTATCAGTGGCTTGAACCACAACTCGAAAGCATTCCAGCATTGGCAAGAGATGGCCATCTCCTGAGAGCTGAGACGGTATCAAACCACACTACTCCAGCCATTGCCACCATCCTGAGCGGTCTTCTACCAGAGCATCATGGTATACTCGACAAGGCAGGAGCAAAGGAATCAAGCACGATCAGCATACCTGAGATCGCCAGCACCAGCGGCCTCAAGACGGCTGTGATCATGGAGCAGAACGGAGCAGATGTCTATCAAGGCTTAATTGAGATCATAGGAGGAATCCCGGACAGTATCAGTCCGGAGGACTTCGATTTTGAAGTGTGTCGCATGACGCTACAAGCCATTGCACAGAGGCCCAGGCTTCTGGTGGCATACTTCATTGGAATCGACAAGAGCGTTCACCTGGGCAGAGGACCAAAGGAGATTAGAGAAGCCGCGCAAATCATCGACAGATGTGTGGGAAAGATCTTATGCGCAGCAGAAGATAAGACCTTGTTCATAATCTGCGGCGACCATCCCATCCATGCTGGGGATCTCAAGAGAATTGAAGGCCCCTATGCTGTGGCTCTGATCCTTGGAAAAAACAAAGAGCAGGACGGAGAATGATCCAGGCTACGATAGGTTTAAATGTTGCAAGCAGATAACCAGATTATCAATGGATGAAGATCTCTCCGAGGTTTTTCAACTAATTGCCGAAGATGAACGCAAGCGCAGATACCTAAAGGAGATCGGCGACTGGCTAATCGAGGAGTACTTTGAACCGAATCAGGCGTCCTGACGTATAGGTTTTTTTTGACTTTGTATCCCAAGGAGGGGAACAACGGCGGCACAGCCGCGCAGCAGTGCTGCGTGGCATCTGAGGCTCCGCAGCATTGAGAGCGGGTCATAATCTCAGCCTCCAGGCAGGAGTGGTCCTTATCACCACAGCAGAGCAGAGTGAGCATCAAGATGAAAATGATTTTTGCATAAGCCATCGCTGCAAAAATATGGTGGCTGCGGCCCTATGATGGCGTGGGACAGCCAATTGGCAGCAAGACCCTTGAGAAAGACCGGCTTTGGGAGTATGCATGATTATGCCCAAACAGTTTTTTGGGGATCGTATCTATTTTTTTGTCACCGTAGCTCCTTCAGCTCGTTATTTATTTGCTTGAAGTTCTCTAGCAGATTCATGCCTTTTTCAGTCGTCTCGTACAGCACATTATTCCCGTAGCTAACATCTATCAAACCATTTTTTATCATTAAATCGATGTAAGGGTTTACGGTTCTGAAATTTAGGTTTGCCTGGTATACTATCCTCGTCTTGCTCGCACCATCTTTGCAGATCTCCAATATTTCTGATATAATATTATGTTTGCTGCGTTTAATGATCTCACGCCCTAAGTTAATTATTTTTAGTATCAGCAATATTGCTTAGGTCGACAAATCAATAAAAGGCTGTTGAATTTGTTATCCGTATCCACATTAAGCAATGC
>JAUCQD010000289.1 GCA_030372945.1 Methanothrix sp.
AATTATACTTAGATCGATTATTTTTAATTATTCGATGCAAATATCCAAATCGCGCATTATTTATTACATTTTATTTTAAATTTTAATTGGATAGTTATAAGTACTTCTAAAGCCGATACAGACAAGAGGTGATTGGTATGATCCCTTGTTTGAAAAAAATGGCGCTAGTACTCCTCATGTGCCTATGTCTCGTAGCCTGCACGAATGCTGTTGTGGCTGATAATACAGATACGGGTACTGATTCAGTTTGTCCCGATTCAGGAAAAGTTGTCGCTCCAGGCGACACGATCTCAGTTACTGGTCCCTCCAATACGCAAAGCGATCTTGGAATCCAATGGGAGTATTATTGGACTTTGACCTCTTCCGATGGCACTGTGATAGATACAAAGACGTATGTCGACAATCCAGCTTATTCGTATACTGTGCCTGACACTGAAACCACGACGACCTACAAACTCAACCTGATGGTCACAGCTTTGAATGATATAACTTGTGTCAACAGCAACTGCGTCTCTATATCGGTAAACAAACCATCTGAGTGCGAAATAACTCCGCCTGATTCCAATACATTCTGCACAGCAGAAGCTAGCAACTTGAGGCATACGTATACAACGGCTGCAACTCCAATGCATGTTCAGCAAAAATGGTGGCTCCTCTCCGATCCGGTGGACAATCCTGGTGAGGTCAGTTTCACCACGCCTAACCCAGTCGGAAATGGAAATAGCGCGAGCATCAAATACAGTGGAGTGACGCCAGGAAAATACTGGGTGTACACAGGCTATTATGCCAAGAACGCAGGCCAGGAAGGCCATGATAAGCCTCTTGCCTGGTGTATGACACCTGTAATAGTCGTGGCAGTTCCTGGAAACACCATTACAGTAAGCTAAAAAAGATATGGGGCAATGCACTATGGCCAAATGCCATAGTGCTCTTAATTGCATTACAATCATTTGCAAGACCATCTCACGAAGGCCCGGGAGCTGTGGTAATTGAGAGGATCACACGGATCATTCTTAGGCGTTGGATCAAGGAATTCCCGCAGAGGCGTTCCAATATCCTCCGTCTCCTCGCATGCAACATTGCTGCCTGTCCTGCTCCTGCTGGCCTGCGCCTCCATTCCAGTAACTGCGGCGTACTCTCTGACGAGCTCAGGGGTCTGGCCGTCCCTTAGCGGTGGCGACCCCGGCTATTATCACGGGATCAATACACGGGAGGTGCGCTGGGGAGATCCGGCATTGGCCACAAAAAGTGGGCTGCGTTTTGATGGCCAGACATCCGGTTTTTCATTTGGCCAGGATTTCTGCCTGGGAAAGCTCACTCACTATAACTATCCTACATATGCAGGGACCGCTGCCACTGGAGCAAAACTCAAGGTGACACTGAAGTTCAGTGATCTGGCAGTGCCTGACACATCGTTCTACTTCGATCTTAGCATACTGGAGACTGCAAATGGATACCCATGTCCAGAATTTCAAAGGTCCTCGACGCCATGCGACGACCTTGTGTGGTGGTCTAACATTGAGGCGAGCCAGAGCTTCACTTTGCAAAATGGCGAGGCGTATTCGCTCATGATCGTTGGTTTTTCGGACAGCTTCCCTTCAGGCAGCCCTGTAAATCAGTTTGTAACCGAGGAGCAGAAGGCCAATGTGGCTTATCTGGTTGGGCGCATTATCCGATGTGTGCCAACGACGATCTCAGCGCAGCCGTCCGATACAAGCGTGTGCCAAGGCCGGGATGCAACGCTTACTGTAACTGGAAATGGCACCGGACTGACCTACCAGTGGTACAAAGGCTCAACACCCCTGACAGATGGAGGCGACATCTCCGGCGCGACCAGTTCATCGCTGAAGATCGCCTACGCAGACTCCTCCGACGCCGGGAGCTACAAGGTAACAATCAGCGGCGCATGTGGATCTGTTACCTCGGATGCAGCCGTGCTAACCGTTAACGCATTGCCGACTATAACCCGCCAGCCAAGCGATCAAACCAATTTATGTGAGGGATCCTCTGCCTCCTTTTCAGTGGCCTCCAGCGCTGCCACGAGTTACCAGTGGCAGGTCAGCACAAATGGTGGGTCGAGTTGGGACAGCATAAATGGAGCCACTGCTGCTACGTATGTTGTCAGTCCAGTTCTGGGAAGAATTCATAACAATAATAAATACAGAGTCCTGGTCTCAAATTCATTTTGCAGCATCGCCTCAGACGCTGCAACGCTGACCGTGGTCAAGCCGTGGATAACAGCTCCGCCTGCGAACAAGACCGTTTGCTCGGGAGCAACAGCAACATTCAGTGCGAGCGTTACGACCTCAGGATCGACTAGCTATCGCTGGCAGGTGAGCAAAGATAGCGGATCGACCTGGAGTGATATCACAGGGGCCTCCAGCACATCGTACAGCTTCACGGCAAAGCCCGAGCACAACGGCAATATGTATCGGATTGCGGTTAGCAGGGGCAGTTGCACTGTATACTCCTCAGCTGCAACTCTCACAGTTAACACGGCGCTTCAGTTCACGGCCCATCCAGCCTCGCAGGTCGTCTGCTCTGGACAGATAGCCGCATTTACAGTTGCCCTGAGCGGGGGCGTCACATCGGGCCAGTGGCAGTACAGGACTGGCAGCACTGGTACATGGACAGACATTCCCGGTCAGACTGCAACGACTCTTTACTTGTACAATGTTGCGCTTTCCATGAACGGCTACGAGTATCGATATACTGCGACGAACTCCTGCGGCCATGTCACTTCAAATTCAGCATCACTAAATGTGAATCCTGTAAACATCAAGATAGAGGGAAAGAATGTCTCTTGCATAGTCACGCCTTCCATATACCGTCCCAGCATCGGTGGGAAGTGCATTACGCAGTATCGATTCACCTGGATGATCGATGGCTCACAGGTCCCCAGCACCTTCACCAACGGTAGCATCAGTGTGAATTGGAAGGATTATGGAAGTGGAAACCACCTCATTGAGATGATGGTGGACTCCATCGATGATCAGGGAAGTGCACATTATTTGGGCCAAAGTGAGATGAAGGTCACAGTGATCGACATTCCCGGGGCCTCCATCGAGTTTGTTTGAATCGCGCAAAGATTGGAGATGAGAATATGCACAGAAACTACATCCTCTCCCGAAAAAAGATCCATGCGCATTCGTGGCAGTCTTCAGTCTTAATGGCCATAATGTCGATAATACTGGTCCAGACACAACTTCCCTTTGCAGTTGCATTGCAGTATGAGGGTGGGACCAGCCACACTTTTGTGGGTCCATCTCCGCCGGAAGGGCAGAGTTATAGATACCAATGGATAGCATCAGATGGATTCCCGCAAGTTGGTAGCGATATCTCGTTCACCTGGACTGCGCCTGATGTGACAGAGCCGACCAATATAACCATGAGCCTTTTCGTCGACTCGGGCGTAGATGGATGCACCAATGAAAGTCAGCTTGAGCTATTGATCCTGCCCAAAAGCAATATCAGAATTGAGCTCGAATGCGTGAGGCCAAATCCGGATGGAAGCTACGCTGCCAAATTCACCTACGATAACCCCGACGATGAGATCGCCATTCAGAAAGGAGACGATAACAGGATGGACCCTGCACCATCAAGCGGATCGCAACCAGAGACATTTCAGCACGGGCACCACTCATTTACAGTGAACTTCGATCCAAAGACGCCCATTACATGGACTTTGCAAGGCCAGCAGGCCACTGCTACAAAGGCGTCCCCCAGCTGCAGCATAGGATCTCCGCTGGTGGTCACAAAGGTGGCAGACCATAAAGCAGCATATGCCGGATCGACTGTCACATTTACGATCACAGTGAAGAACGAGGGCGATGAAGAGGTCGATGAGGTTTACCTAGTCGATACCCTGAGTCCGGGGCTGATATACGACTATTCGGGAACGCTGCCCAAACCTGTGAGTGTGAGCGGAAGTGTGCTCAACTGGGATCTTGGCACTCTTCTGCCGATGGAGTCAAAGGTCGTTATCCTGACAGCGATTGTGGATCCTGGGCTCTGTCCCGGCCAGAACATCGTCTCATCGGACACAAGAGCGACTGACAACGAGTTGAGCGTCCTGGCAGCAGAGCGCGAGTCATCCAACCTCCCCGAGATCATAGACTCTCTGACAAGGAACAAGAGCAAGCTGGAGGCAAAACTGAAGAGCATCATGTCCCATCGGGACGCATTCAACAAAACTTTTGGGACGATTAAATCGAGCACTAAGATCATTGGCAACTACACCCAGAATAACTATACGAACATCTCAACTGGTGAGATCCTGATCGAAGAGCTCAACGCCACGGGTTTCCTGGTCTGGTCTGAGTATTATAGGCCTTCCAAGAGAGACCTCCTGAGGACTGATTATGGCGCGAGTGGCGAAGTGGTCTCGGACTTTTACGATTTCATGCCAACCAAGGAGACGCTCAAGATAGAGTACGACGCTCCAGATAAGGGCTACAAGACCTATACTGTAAGATGCTACCTCACAGGAGATACACTGATCATAACCGTCGCCCCTTACGGCAATGTGGTCAGCAGGGAATACAAAAAAACTCCAGGGTTGCCTCAGATATTCGGTCCACTGAAGAACTGCGCTAAGGCATATGGCATCGTTGCCGACACGCCGATGGAGAGCAACGAAGCATGTGTGGAGATCGTCTGGAGCTGCCAGCGTCCACAACCGATATCTGCACTGAGGGTTACAAAGGTTGCTGATCGTGAGATTGCCCATGAGAAGGATGTAGTCAAATACACATACACTGTGCAAAATACCGGGGAGACCAAGATCGTCACTTTGACGCTCAATGATGACAAGGTCGGCCTGGTGATATTCAATGAGCCAGTTGATCTGGAACCAGGTGAGACGCTTACCTACTACGCAGACTACAGAGTTCAGAGAGAAGACGCGCCATCGTTGAGAAACACTGTTATCGCATCAGGAACCGACGAGAATGGCGTAGATGTGATCTCTGATCCCGTGCAGGAAGAGGTCAAGATCGTCGAAGGATGCGGCTTGAACAAGACTGCATCGCCGAAGGTTGTGAAGCCTGGGGACTTCATAACCTACACAATAAATTGGGACAGGAAGGATTCATACAAGATCGTTGAAAACTATCCATCGCAGGTCTCATTTATATCGGCGTCCCCCCCGCCGAGCCTGGCAGACAACGTCTGGATTGTGAGTGAGCCGTCGGGTACGATTAGTATAGTCGTACAGGTGGCGAGAGATATTGGCAATACCACTTTCAATATGGGGCAGGGTGTGACGGGAACTGGATTTGTGAATGTCCACAACGATATTCACACCAACCCAATCATCCTGACGAACAAGGCAGCTCTGTACGATAAGAACGATGTCTTATTATGCACGGCCTCATCTGACGTATTTGTCGGACCGCCACAAACCAGCGTCTCCCTCAGGGAGCACGGCAGCGGCAGCTATGCCAGCGATGATGTGATATTGTATCATAACTCCAACCGCTCAGTTGAGTGGAACAAGAGCTTGAAGGTCACATACAGACCAACCAGCTTCTCACTGCCAGGAGACAGGGCTCTCAACTACGCCACCAAATGGATTGAGAGGGCCCTGTCCAAGAATTACGCGACAGGAGGCTCCAATAAAGAGGAGTACACCTACGCCACAATGATCGACCGGGAAGCTTGCCTGAAGCAGGACGAAAACGGCTCCACTACGATTACAGATACGTCTTTCGAGGGCGTGGGCCACATAGGCCTCCTCAAGAAGGATGTGGATATGAATACCACATGGAATGCCAGCCAGATATTCGAGTCCCAGGATGATTATATTGGCAAATTCCAGATATATCAGAAGTTTGATGAATACGGAAAAAATGTAGAGTTCGAGAGGTCGGTCAACGGCACAGGCTATGTAGCTGGAGCGAGGAGCATAGGCGTCAGCCAGAGATCCTACGAGGTGGGCACAGGCAAATTTCAAAGCGATGAGAAGATCAGCACAGTGGTCAACTACATTGCCAAGGACATCGCACTCGAGCATGCTCCGACCAGCTATGCCTACACTCCAAATGTGTCGACAGCCAGCGATCTGTTGTGGGAAGAGGGCATGTGGTCTAAGACACCAAACAGCCTGATCAGCGAGAGGTTCTCTTCGGCACAGAGCCTGCAAAAAGAGTCGACAGCCGAGGGTTTGAGCGAGATGGACACCGAGGCAAAAGCATCTGGCCAGGCAGATTTCAGGACGATTTATAAAGATCTGGAGAGTTCAGGTATCGTCAATGAGGTCGACGTGGCTGAGAGGTATTCAGGAGACTTCGCCTTCAAGAGGATGACAAGGCTCACGGGCGTTGCCAAATACAACAGGCCGCATCTCACTTTGACCAAAGAGGCTAATGTGGACCTCCTCAACACCACTCTTGCCGACTACAGGATAACTGTGATCAACAATGGGGACCGTGTACTGGGGCCGGTCTATGTAAAAGATATATTCCCTGAGGGGACAGAGTATATCAGCTCCTCTCTGAGACCTTCGGAGCTGAATGATGGCTATTGCACCTGGACGCTGGTGAGCCTGGGCATCGGAAGCAAGGCGATCATAGACTTGAGGCTGAATATAACAAAAGAGACGGCAAATCTCGTCAACAGGGTACAAGCAACGGGAAATAGCAGCAAGGGATGGATCACTGCAGGGAATTTCTCGGCAGTGAAGCTCAATTGGCTGACATGCTGCCCTCCACAGATCTTCGCCTCCAAGACTGCCAGGATCGATCCGCTGGATCAAAAGATGGTATGGTACCGCTTAGATATACGCAATCGGGAGAGGTACAGCATGGTGGTCTTTCTGAGGGACCTGTTGCCAGCAGGAATGCAATTCATTAACTCATCACTGGAGCCGTCTGAGAACACCTCCAGACAGATATCATGGACGATACTGGATCTGGGCCCGGGTGAGAGCAGGAGCATCATCTACAGAGCCAGAGCCGCAGCAGACGGATCCTATGTGAACCATGTCCATATCGAGGCCTTCTCGGTAGATGGGCCCGATTCTGCGGCTGCTGATGTTACCATGCAAGTGGACCTGGGCAGAGGGGGCTCTGCAAAGCCCTCATCCTCATCAGGCTGGCAGATTCCAGCCTGCTTCGCTCTCAACTGCAGCGATCTGATCGCAGATACTGACTGGATCTCATGCTACGTCTGTGGGGGTGGCGAGCAGAAAAATGCGTCATTTGACCCGCCCTGTGCCTCGTGCGTCGACACTGGAGATGATGATCTGCCATGATATCTCATCCGCCAATTTAAAAAAGAACAACTTAAATCGTATTCTTTAAAGGTCTCAGTGCCATGTCGCAGAAGATGGTAATAACCGGAGGCGCAGGCTTCATAGGCTCAAACCTGGCTTTGGCCCTGGCCAAAGAGAATGATGTAGTAGTAATCGATGACCTGTCCACGGGCAAGGTCGAAAATTTGGAAGGCATCGATGTCCAGCTCATATCTGGCAGCATCACGGACTTGGATCTCAAGGCAGCTTTTGAGGGTTCATCTTGCGTCTTTCATCAGGCTGCCATAGCCTCGGTCAAGAAGAGCATCGAGGACCCACTCAGGACCAACGCTGTGGGCATAGACGGAACCCTGAAGGTACTAATAGCTGCCAGAGATGCAGGAGTTCGGCGCTTGATCCTGGCCTCGTCCGCAGCAGTCTACGGCTCCTCGCCCAGGCTTCCCAAGAGGGAGGATATGATGCCTGAGCCGAGATCTCCTTATGCAGTGTCCAAACTGGCCGGGGAGAACTACGCTCGGGTTTTCCAGGAGCTATACGGCCTGGAGACTGTGGCACTGAGGTACTTCAACGTCTTTGGTCCAAAACAGGACCCGTCATCTGAGTACTCCGGAGTGATATCCAGGTTCATCGCCGTTCTGCTGGATGGCAGGCAGCCTGTCATCTACGGTGATGGAGAGCAGACGCGCGACTTCGTGTATGTGGCAGATGTCGTTAAGGCGAATATCCTTGCCAGCGAAAGCCACATCTCTGGGGTTTTCAACATAGCCTGCGGCAGGAGCATCAGCCTGAACTCGCTTGCAAAGAAGATCGGCGATCTCCTAGGCAGAGAGGTCAGGCCTAGATACGAAGCCTCAAGGCCAGGGGATATCAAACATTCGCTGGCGGACATAAGCAGGGCGCAAGGCATAGGTTATTTTCCTGATTATGGAATCGAGGATGGGCTGAGAGAGACTATACGCTGGTACCAGGAAAATTCGCGCTGAGGGCACCTCGTCCCAAAAAGCCTCAAGCACAAAATCTACGTCTCAAGCACAAAATCGCAAATCAATGGCCAGTTTTTCGAAATCCTCTTAAAGGACTAAACTCAACCGCGTTCTATGGACCACAGCCAGAATCCCAAGTACCTCATCTACGGCACAGGCGCACTTGGCAGCGTATTTGGAGGTCTTCTGCAGAAAGCCGGCTGCCACGTAACATACGAGGGCAGAGGAGAGCATTTCGCTGCCTTGCAAAAAAGTGGGCTGAGGATCACAGGCATCTGGGGAGATCATTTCATACCAGCTGACGCAATTGAAACGCTTTCCGGCATGAGATCGGAATGCAAGAAGTTCTCCATAATACTTGTTTGCGTCAAATCCAAAGATACTGACGAGGCAGCAAAACAGGCTGCATCGTTGCTGGAGGATGATGGAATCATGGTCTCCATTCAGAACGGCCTCAACAACTGGGATACCGTCGCACGCCACGTGGGTGAAGAGCGCACAGTCGGATCGCGAGTCATCTTCGGGGCCGAGATCCAGGCGCCTGGCCTGGCCAGGGTCACTGTCAACGCAGATGACGTTCTGCTGGGAGAGCCATTTGCCCGGGTAAACAGGTCTCTCCTGCAGACGCTGCAAGAAGATCTTCATCGCTGTGGCATCCCCACAAGGGTTGTGTCTAAAGATAACATCTGGTCTGCCATTTGGGAAAAGGTGCTCTACAACTGCTCCCTCAATCCGCTGGGTGCCATTCTGGAGGTGCCTTATGGAAGTCTGGGCGAGAGCGAGGAGTCCAGGGGTATCATCAAAGTTATCCTGAAGGAGATCTTCCTTGTGATGCAGGCCAAGGGCGTGAGGATTCCACACCAATGCTCAGATGAGTTCTACCAGTATCTCATGAAAATGCTGCTTCCGCCAACGGTTAGCCACAGAGCCAGCATGCTGCAGGATATCCAGAGGGGCAGAATGACGGAGATAGACGCTCTAAATGGTGCTATTTGCCAGTACGCCAGGGATCTGGGCATCCAGACGCCTTACAACGATCTCCTCACCTCCCTGATTAAATTCAAAGAGAAGAAAGCTTTCATATCTCACAATGGCGATTGAACTATGCACAGATGGAACCCCGCAGACTACGAGAAAAGCTCCTCTGCTCAATACAAATGGGCCATGGAGATCGTATCGGCACTGGATCTGAGAGGCGACGAGCACATCCTTGATATTGGATGTGGAAACGGCAAAGTAACCGCCCACTTAGCAGCCCTTGTTCCAGAAGGCAGAGTGATCGGCATAGATATCTCCGAGGATATGATATCCTATGCGCAGGGCAAGTATCGCCAGAAGGATTTTAGCAATTTATCATTTCAAGTAGGAGATGCCTCACGCCTTTGCTTCAATGAGGAGTTCGACCTTGCAGTCTCTTTCGCATGCCTGCACTGGATCAGGGATCACCTTCCAGTCCTGGAGGGCACGAGGCGTAGCCTTTTGCCTGGCGGGCGGCTTCTCTTCCAGTGCGGTGGGCGAGGAAATGCCGCAGAGCTTCTGGATCTCACTGAAGATCTCGTCAGGAATGAGAGATGGAAGGCTTACTTTCAGGACTTCCATTTCCCCTACAACTTCTTCGGGCCAGAAGAGTACAGGGCATGGCTCGTTCAGGCTGGCCTTGAGCCAATACGAGTGGAGCTGATACCAAAAGATATGGTACATCTGGGTCAATTGGGCCTGGAAGGGATCATAAGAACAACCTGGCTGCCTTATACCGAGAGGCTGCCCGAAGGCCTACGAATGAGGTTCGTGCGCGAGCTGGCGCACAGATACCTCGAACAGCATCCGCTGGATGAGAGGGGTCTATCTCACGTGCGGATGATGCGCCTTCAGGTGGAAGCCGAAAAGCCAGGATTGTAGACAGCAAGACTTATATCCTAACTGGCTCAAAATATATACGGTGTATTGAAATGTTGCGCTCATCTCGAATCGGCATACTCTCATTGATAATTTTGAGCCTAATTATGTTTGCCACGCCTCTAAAAGCCAGTGCCCTGGCTCTATCCTCGTCTTCTGGAGCATCAGGATTATCATTAAATGGCACAGTGTTCCAAGATCTGGATGGCGATCGCTCCTTCTCGCCCGCAGATATCGGCCTGCCTGGCAGGACAGTGCTGCTGAGACAAAACGGCTCTGAGATTTCCAGGACGACCACAGACGATCACGGACGGTACATATTTGGGGATCTCTCTCCTGGTCAGTACGAGCTGGAGCAAGAGCCCCTCTCGGGCGAGAGACAGACTGCGCCCGGGGGTGGTTTTTACATGGTAACGCTCACAGACAAGCCAGCCTTTCACCTCGACTTCGGCCTTTTTTTGAAATCAAATGCAACAGGTGCAATCCAAATAAAGCAATATCCCCTCATGCACCCAACTGCAGAAGAGGCCCGCCAGTGGACGGACGCTTATAACGCGACACCACAGGCCTATCTCAGTCCAGTTCTAGCTGCAGAGATCAAAGCTGAAAAGGGGGCGTCCTTTAGCCTCTTGAACCTTCTGCGGTACACTCCTGCAGAGCGCGACCAGGGAAGCTGTGGCAACTGCTGGGC
>JAUCQD010000290.1 GCA_030372945.1 Methanothrix sp.
GCTCGGAGATGTGTATAAGAGACAGATATAATGCAATTCTTAATATAAATGAAGAGTGAGTCACAACTAAAAGGAATTTAACGATGGACGAGGGGTAAAGGGTACGGCGCTGCTACGAAATTACAGCAAATTCGGGACACTACCGTGCATGTTGTTATCTATTGGTCGATTGATTTGTAACTACTATCTCCCATATTTCCCTGTCAGAATCATCAAGTAAGCCATCTTTATAAAGGGCACTTAACTTATTGTAAGCCCGGCTGGTGGCTGAGATTATGTTCTTGGGATGGCCTGTTTTCTCAAAGTTCATTGCGGCCAGGGCACAGATAATGTAGTCGATCTCCGTCTGTGTTATGTCTACACTTACGATTTTTGAGGCATCAAACCTGTCTCTGAACAGATTTGGAAGTGGCAATTTACCATCTTCAGTGGGTCTCAGGCCTATTACGACTGCAAATTTCCTTGCCAATGTATACAGGTCTTTTCTGGATATCGATTTGGGCAAGTAAAAATCGTCCATGTCGCTTAAAGCTGACAAAATAACGTTGGCCTCTTCCAAATTGAAACTCGATATCATGAATATTCGCCCTCTTTCCTCTCGAATCTATATACCTTACCTTTGTTATGCCAGATTGAAGTCTTTATTAGAATTTAAGAAATCATGGACGATCACGTCTTATTACATAAACTGAATTAACAAACTGACTTTTGCTCAGAACCTTCATTCCCAACATAAACTGCAGCCCTCTGCTCCAGCGCCTCTCCAAAAGCAGGGGCACCCTTGAAAGGTTCCGACTAATCTGTTCTATTCATAGAAGTTCAGATACAACTCTAGCAGGCACATTGAGAATTCGCGTCGCAATCTCAACAAATAGCTTCTCCTGCTGCTGCTGATCCAATCCAAATTGGTCGTCAAGCGCATGCTTTTCCATCTCCAGAGCAATTAGCCTGGTTTGGATCTGTGTGATCTTATAACGCTTGGCTATCTCCGCGACTATGTTCATAAAAAAGCCAACAGAGTGCGGCCTTTCAGATGACAGGTTCTTGATCAGTCCACACTCGATGCAGTAGGGGTGCGGCTTGAGCCCTCGCTCTCTGCCTTCATAATAGTAAGGCAACCATACTTTCTCCTTGCTGCCCGAGACCTCATGCTCGCAACTCGACATGCTCCCCTCCACGGAACAATTCCACGGAACAATATTAAGGGTGTATCTCTGATCCACTTAAAAACCTTTTGATCGAAGCCGAGACGTGTAGAGTCCTAAAAGTATTTCGCACACGCTTTACCCCTGGACCCGTAACACGGGTTATGAAATTGAACAAGCGCAAGATCCATTGGATCATTCGCCAAAAACAGAATGGGGTGTCTACAAAGCAGATTGCGTTGGATATGAAAATATCGCGTAGACGAGTACAACAGGTCTGGAAATGCTATAAGACCACCGGACAAGAACCTGCAATTGGCGAAAACATGGGCAGACCCAAGAAACCCTTCGATGATCAAGAAGCTCGGGTTGTCTTCGAGGCGTACACGCTTTACAGATTTGGTGCTCGGATGCTTGAGGTTGTTGTAAGAAAAGTGTTTAAGATCCGCATCTCCCATAATCGTATTCACATGTATCTGAAGGCTGCTGGACTGGCTCATGAAGATCCTAAGAAAAAGAACCAGCGCAAGTGGATTCGATACGAAAGAGATCACAGTCTATCTGCAGGACATATCGATTGGCATGAGTCTGGTTGGTCGGATCTCAAGGTCTGTGTTATCATAGACGATGCATCCAGGATGATCCTTGCAGGCGGCGAGTTCACAGAGATCAATACCGAGAACAGCAAGCTTGTAGTGGACAAACTGATTGAAAGGTACTGGTGGCTTTGCCCTTTAAGAGAGCTGATTATGGATCATGGTAGCGAATTTGAAGCACATCGAGTCCATGAAGATGGCATTTGGGACAGTGATTTCAAGCGGCACATCGAAGGGTACGGCATCAAACCAATCCTGGCAAGAGTAAAGCATCCGCAGACAAACGGAAAGCTAGAACGGTGGTTTGGAGAATATAAAAGGCATCGGTTAGCTTTTTCTTCATTTGAAGAGTTTAAGGAATGGTATAACAATAGGCCGCATGGGAGCCTTGAGTTTGAGCACCTTGGAACACCAGAACGAGCTTTCAGGCGAAAGATGCGTCAAGAGATGTACTTCGCAATAGGTCATAGGTTGTTCGGATTATGAGCGGAATTATGAATTCTTCACACGAAACAAAATCTAAGCAGGTGCGAAATACTTTCGGGACTACATAATCGAGGCCGAGACGAAATTATTGCATGCGCGACGCCGATGTTCTCTGGCGCTTGCAAGTCATGGTCAAAGAGCCGCCAGCAATCCATGTACCACATTCTTTTATCACTGGATTTCAAACTGATCAGCGGGCCAAAGTCGAAGATGTGCATATCCTCACAGTGCTTCTACCTTCGACTTTGCCCACACTTGTCAATATCTACATAAGAAAAACGGCGTCAAGATTGACCAAAAGGTATTTGGTTTATACCACTTCTTTTGAAAACCAACAAGGCGATATAAGATGACGAACGATATCAGCAAGGAATCAGCAAAAAAGCTGCTCGATCACTGGATCGAACACAACGAAGGCCACAGCAAATCTTTCCGCGATCGTGCAATCCAGGTTAAAGCAATAAGCGAGGTCGCGGCACAAGATATATGTGATGCTGCAGATCTTATGGATAGATGCACTGAAATGCTGAAGAAGGCAGTTCGGGATCTTTAAGACCCTGAGGTTGAATATGGAGCTAGTTTATACTTATGAAATGGATGGCGACAAGGCCATGAAAAAGTTGCTGGATGAGGAGTTCTGGAAGCGGCTCGGCCCTACGGTGCGGGAGTGCAGGGCCATGGGGTATGACATGGCTGGGATGTGCATGTACATCAAGGCCAGGGATGAGCTGGCAGAGGAGGCCAGGAAACTCCTGGAAAAGTCTCCCGCAAAGGAGCTGTTGGGCGAGGACGGCGAGAGACTGCTGAAGGCTTTTCGTGAAGAAGCTGAGGCTGCTGAGGCTGGAATGGGAGCGATATTCGGATAATTGAATATGAGTCACATCATCGTAGTCCTTGGCACCACATCCCACTCCGGGAAGAGCACCCTTGTCGCAGCCCTCTGCCGTCTGCTAAGCAATCGTGGCTTGAGGGTCGCACCCTTCAAGTCCCAAAATATGAGCTTGAACTCATGGGTGACGCGCTCTGGCGGAGAGATCGGAATTGCTCAGGCAGTACAGGCATGGGCAGCCCGCACTGAGCCATGCGAGTTCATGAATCCCATCCTCCTCAAGCCAAAGGGCGACCGCACCAGCCAGGTCATCGTCCTTGGCAAGCCGCTGGCCGACAAATCTGCTGAGGAATATTATCTGGGCATCGAGGGCCTCAAGGAGGTGGTCGATCGCTCCATCCAGGAGCTCGAGAAGGACTATGATTACATAGTAGTAGAAGGTGCAGGAGGTGCTGCGGAGATCAATCTCTTCGATAGGGATATCGCCAACATCTACGTCGCACGTCACCTACGGGCCCCGATAATCTTGGTTGGAGACATCGAGCGTGGTGGGGTCTTCGCCAGCCTTTTCGGCACAGTTCAACTTCTTCCCGATGATATCAGGCCTCTGGTCAAGGGACTTGTGATCAACAAGTTCAGGGGCGATCCTGCAATCCTCGGATCCGGGATGCAGTCTCTGGAAAAGCTTACAGGCGTTCCCGTTTTGGGCGTTCTTCCATATCTTGATCTGGAAATACCCTCTGAGGACTCGGTATCACTTGGTGACAAGAAAGCTCGCGGCCCAGAAGAGGATGTCGAGATTGCCGTGATAAAGCTTCCTCGCATAAGTAACTTCACGGACTTCGAGCCACTGGAGCGTTCCGCTCGTGTCAGGTATGTAGGCCTTGGTGAGTCTCTTGGCAATCCGGATGCTGTGATCCTCCCAGGCACCAAGAACACTGTATCGGACCTTCGGGAGATGAGAAGGAAGGGTATGGACCGGCAGATTCTATCCCTGAAGGGCACGCCAGTTCTTGGTATCTGCGGAGGCTATCAGATGTTGGGGCGGGAGATAGTCGATTGCGGCATCGAGGACACCTTCGGGACCGTCCCAGGCTTAGGGATCTTGGATGCAGTGACGCGTTTCGATCTTTATGAAAAGAGGACTGTACAGGTAAAAAAGAAGGTCACAGGGAGAGGTCCTATTCTGGAAAATATCAGGGGTCAAGAGGTCACAGGTTACGAGATCCACATGGGTGTGACACAGCCCGCTGGCGACGCTGCCTTCGAGGATGACGGTGCGGTGTCGGATGACGGCCTTGTGATTGGTACCTACCTGCATGGCATCTTCGAGAATGAGAACTTCCGCAATTCATTTCTTGACTATCTCTACAGTCGCCGGAACCTGTTGCGGGAGCAAACTTCGAGAGGAGACGGCTTCGACGAGCTGGCCGGGGCAGTTCAAAGCAGTCTGGACATGAAAAAGATCTGGCGAATGCTTGACCTGGACGCATGATCTTGTGAAACTGGGCGTGCTTTTCTCAGGCGGCAAAGACTCAGTCTTCGCAACCTATAGAGCCATGCAAAGGAATCAGGTAGCCTGCCTGATTACCCTTATCTCCCAGAATCCAGACAGCTACATGTTCCACACGCCCAATATCCAGCGCACCAGCTTGCAGGCCGAGGCACTTGGCCTGCCACTGCTCAGCCGGCCTACCCTTGGAGAAAAGGAGAAGGAGCTGCAGGATCTGGAAGCTGCCATCGCAGATGCCAGAGATGAATATGGCATAGAGGGCGTCGTCACTGGTGCCATCGAGTCGGTTTACCAGGCTGTGCGCACACAGAGAATCTGCCAAGCCCTCGATCTATGGTGCTTCAACCCACTCTGGCAGATAAATCAGGTGGACTATCTGAGGCAGCTATTATCTGAAGGCTTCCAGGTCATCATCACCGGCGTCTTCGCCTATCCCTTCGATGCCTCCTGGCTGGGCCAAGAGCTGACTTTGGAGTGCGTCTGCAGGCTCGAGGAGCTTTGGAAAAGATATAAGGTCAGTCCTTCAGGCGAGGGCGGAGAGCTTGAGACGATGGTCTTGGACGGTCCGATCTTCCAAAAGCGGCTTGAGATCTTGAGGTCGTCTAGAAGCTACTGCAATTTTAGCGGACGGCTTTTAATCGAAGAGATACGGCTGGTGGACAAATGATCCTGCTGGTGGACCTGTGCATTGAGAAGGATTCGCTCTCGAAGTATGAGTTCGTGCATCCAATTGCAGATACCATTGAGCGCTCTGGTTTTTCAGTCGAGATCAGGCATTATTCGGAGCTTGCGCGACTCATGCCTGAGAAGTTCGATAAAATAATCCTATGTGGCACGGCCCTCAAGGATAACTACTACACAAAACATATTAATTCATTTTCCTGGATTAAATGTTGTGGGACGCCAGTCCTGGGCATCTGCGCAGGGATGCAGGTCATAGGATCAGTATTTGGCGGAAGGATAGTTCCGCAGCAGGCAATTGGCCTTGAGGCCATTGAGATAATTCGGGCGTCTGCGTTGTTGGGCGAGCCGAGGACGATAGATGGTTACCATTTGCATAACTTTGCAGTGACAGTGCCTGATGACTTCCTGCTCCTAGCAGGATGCGATGCGTATGCGGAAGCATTCAAGCACAAGATCCTGTCGATCTATGGCATAATATTTCATCCTGAGGTGCGAAACAGGTGGATATTGGAGCGATTCACAAATTTGTGATTAGAATAGTTTCATAATCTCCTCGGCGATGATCTTGTATCCTGCCTCGTTGGGATGATCAAGCCCGGTAAGGATGAGGCTTGACAGGGGCGTTCCCTGGCGCACGCGCTCCATCCATGCTCCATACACGTCCACAAATCCGACATCCATCTCATTTGCCACATTTCGCACGGCCTGGTAGTAATCCTGGACAAGTCTGTCAAAGGGCTGCGTCTCCAGTGGCTGGGATGATAGTAATAAAATCTCGGATCCAGGTCCGGCCCTGATGCGTCGAACCATCTGCACAAGGTTCAATTCGAACTCGTCCAGCCCAAGGCCCATGACGCAATCATTGATTCCGAAGTTGATGCTGACGAGGTCAGGCTCGTAGGAGAGCACTGACCAGTCCAGCCGGGCCAGGCCGTCTATTGTGGTGTCCCCTGAGACGCCGCTGTTTATCAGCTCGATTCTGGCATCAGGATATTTAATCTGCAGCATCTCCCTCCAGAATGATGGAAAGCCGCGCCGCACTGCAAAGCCTGCGGTGATGGAGTCTCCATGGGCGACTATGGTAACGCTGCAGCCGTTCTGAATATCTTTTAATGTCTTCTCCACAAACCTCTTCTGCCCTTCGTCCATGCTTTGTAGTGTCCTTCAACAAACTATTGGAGCTTTGCCCTTCGCTCTGGCGATGGCCTCCTTCATATCCTTCACCAGCCTCTCCAGTCGTTCGATCTCGCCCTTAGCGATCAGATCCACGCAGGCCGAACCAACGATGGCAGCATCTGCTCCCGCGCGAATAACATCAGCGGCCTGCTCAGGCGTCGAGATGCCAAAGCCCACAGCCTTTGGCACCCCCTCAGGCACGCGAGCTATGAGGTCTCTCGTATCCTGCAGGACATCGCTCCTTGCGCCGGTGACGCCCTTCCGAGCCACTAGGTATAGAAAGCCGGATGTCTCCTCGCTGATCATCTTCAGGCGTGCTGGAGGCGTATTTGGTGCTGCCAGGAAGATCAGATCCACGCCGTGCCGCACGCATGCGTCCTTTAGCGGAGATGCCTCTTCTGGCGGCAGATCGGGCACTATCATTCCAGAGATGCCGCTATCTTTGCAGTCTTTTGCAAACCTGTCCAGTCCGCGAGCATAGACCATGTTGTAGTAGCCCATGAAGACGAGAGGAACTGCGTCGCCTGCCACAGATGCAACATCGAAGTAAACATCGGTGTTCATTCCTGCGGCGATGGCCCTCTGCGCTGCTGCCTGGATTGTAGGCCCATCGGCAATAGGGTCGGAATGAGGCAGCCCAAGCTCGATGATGTCTGCTCCAGCCCTTGCCAGCCTGCGCACCAGATCAGGAGTGGCCTTGGGCGATGGATCCCCAGAGCATATGTAGACGATCAGCAGGGGGCTGTGGCTAAAAGCTTCAAGAATTCTCATAATCCATCACCGTTGCCAGGTCTTTGTCTCCTCTGCCAGACACATTTATTATCGTCAGCTCTCCCAGGGCATCAGGCTCGCTCATGGCATAGCCAATGGCGTGCGCCGACTCCAGGGCAGGTATGATCCCCTCTAACCTTGAGAGCGCCCTAAATCCGCGAATAGCGGTCTTGTCATCTGCCATCCTCGGATGAACGCGCCCAGTCTCTGCCAGATATGCCAGCTCAGGTCCCACGCCTGGATAGTCCAGGCCTGCAGCCACGGAATATGACTCCAGAATCTGGCCGTAGGGATCTTGAAGGATTTTTGTGAGGGCTCCGTGCAGGACGCCATCAGTCCCGTATCCCAGCGAAGCACCATTATCAGCAATCTTGTCCGTCTTGCCAGGACCCCTCCCGCCAGCTTCGACCGCCAAAAGGCGCACATCGTCCTTCAGGAACGGCGCGAAGATCCCCATGGCATTGCTGCCACCGCCAACGCAGGCCACAATGCTGTCGGGAAGACGGCCTTCGGCCTCTGAGATCTGCCTTCTGGCTTCGTCTCCTATGACGCTCTGAAAGTCCCTGACCATGCTGGGGAATGGGTGGGCACCCGCAGCAGTCCCCAGGAGATAATGAGTATGCTCGAAGGTAGAAGCCCAGTCCCTCATGGCCTCGTTGATGGCATCTTTCAGCGTTCTAGAACCTGATCGAACTGGTATGACCTCGGCGCCCATGAGCTCCATGCGGTAGACATTCATCTTCTGCCTCTCGATGTCCACCTCGCCCATGTAGATCTGTGTCTCGAATCCTAAATTTGCACCTACGATTGCAGTGGCCACTCCATGCTGGCCTGCGCCAGTCTCAGCGATTAGCCGGGTCTTGCCCATCCTCTTTGCAACCAGCCCCTGGCCTAGCGTGTTGTTGAGCTTGTGAGCACCACCATGCACCAGATCCTCTCTCTTCAGGTAGATCTTGCGGCCCAGCTCCAGGCTCAGATTCCTGGCGTAGTAGAGGGGCGTCGGCCTTCCTGCGAAGTTCTTCAGGAGGTTCTTCAGCTCGCGATGAAATTCATCGCTATTTTTCATCTGCTCGTAGGCTTCGGCCAGCTCCAGCAGTGGCTGCACCAGGGTCTCGGGCACGAAGAGACCCCCATACCTCCCAAACTTTATTCCAGCGGCATTTTCAATTTGGCAGTTCAAAAGATCACCAGCTTCAAATGTACTCTTCAAATGTACTAATTAATACTATGATGTATCAAAAAGTACATCATAGGAGGTATAAAAGCTTTGTCGCAGCCTCAATCTAAGTCAGGGGGCAGCTCACCTGTCAGGCTCTCGATCTTTCTCTGGGCATTCTCCAGGCGGGCGTGGCAATGCCTGACGAGGCTCATGCCTTTCTCATAGAGATCAAGGCACTCTTCCAGGCTCTTCTTGCCGCTCTCCAGCTCCTCCACTATCCGCTCCAGATCATCTAGGGCCTCTTCCAGACGGACATCCTTTTCGCTCAACGATAAACCTCCTCTCCGGACCTGTTCTCCACTACACTCACCAAAAGCCTTCCCTTGGCGAGGATCAGCTCCAATACCTCGCCCTGTTGTACATCCTCAGAGTTCAATACCAAGCCCCTTGGCGATCTGACGATGGCATATCCACGAGAGAGCGTGGCCAGGGGCCCCACGGCTGCCAGACGCCCCTCTGCCTGCTCCAGCCGGCTCTCCAATGCAGTTCGCCTCTTGCTTTCGGCTGCGCAGAGGCGTCTCTCCAGCGAGTCGAGGCGCTGCCAGACCTCCTCAGTCAGGGAATACATCTTCTGAGCAGAGATGCATCTCTTTAAATACTCCAGGCGCTCCTCTCTCCGCTCCAGCCCTGACCACAGGGAGCGCGTCATTCTGAGCTTTGCTTGAGAGAGCAAAGAGCGCAGCTCGTCGATGTTTGGCACTGCCATCTCTGCTGCGGCTGTGGGCGTCGGTGCTCGCACATCTGCCACAAAGTCGGCGACGGTGAAGTCGGTCTCGTGGCCCACAGCCGAGATAACAGGTGAGTCGCACTCGAAGATAGCGCGGGCGACGAGCTCTGAGTTGAAGCACCAGAGGTCCTCTGTCGATCCGCCGCCGCGACAGACTATCACGACGTCTGCGCGGCCTTGCAGGGCTCGAACGGCCAGGGCTATGCTCTCTGCAGCGCCCTCGCCCTGCACCTGCGCCGGTGAGAGGATGATGCGCGCAGGATAAGGGCCTATGATGCGCAGAACATCTCGGAGCGCAGCTCCCTGCGGAGAGGTTACAATGCCAATCCTCTCTGGGTATTTTGGCAGAGAGCGCTTATGCTCGAGTGAGAAGAGCCCTTCATCTGCAAGCTTCTTCTTCAAGGCTTCGAGTTGGAGGTGCCTGTAGCCAATGCCCTCGTCCAGCCTGATGCCCTTGGCCATGAGCTGGACCCTGCCCTGCGGCCGATAGACGCCCACGTCTCCATAGACAATCACGTTTTGGCCATCTTTCAGCTCAAAGCCCAATCGAACCCCATTATTCCTGAACAGGACGCAAGATATCTGTGAGTCGCGATCCTTGAGGGTGAAGTACCTGTGGCCAGAACGGTGGTAAACATAGTTGGAGAGCTCGCCGCGTGCCCAGAGGTCGTGCAACCGAGGATCGTTCTCCAAGCGATCTCGAATCCTCTCGTTCAAATCGGTAACTGTGAATATCTGGGTCAAGATATGATTCATCTATGGTGGGCGGATTATTTAAGGGCTATCAAAGCGAAAGGTTAGCTGCAACACTCGGGTCCCGCCGACAACCTGGTCTCCCAGAAAGAGATCGGAGGATCATAGTGACCTTGGCCGAGATCACCGATTTCGATGGAATGTGTCTCTCACAGCAAACTTAAATTTATTCATCAGTAGCCCTGTTGCCTCTTGCCTTTACGGCAATAAACCATCGAGCCAAGCTCGCGGCCATCAGGGCTGTCTCTCCATGGTCGTAGGCTGGCGTAAGCTCGTTTATATCAAAACCCACAGCCCGCGTCGCCACGCGCTCTATTACTCTCTTGACGTCCCAGGAGGTCAGGCCAAAAGGCTCGGGGTTGCCGACTGCTGGAGCATAAGCGGGATCTAGGGCGTCAAGATCGAGGGAGAGATACAGCTGCTCGCAGCCGAGGTCCTCCAAAGCTGCATCCAGCACAGAATCAATCCCCATTTCCCTCACCTGCCGACTTGTGAAGAAACAGACTCCATTTTCCTCTGCAAACGAATGCTCCTCTTTGGAACAGCTGCGAATTCCAATTGAGACATAGGATCTTGCGCCCTCAATCTCCAGGATTCTCCTGCTGGTGCAAGCATGGCTCAACTTCGTGCAGCCGTATTCCTCCCGCAGATCCATGTGAGCGTCCAGCACAAGCACGCTCAGCTCGCATTGGCGTTTTTGAACCAATCCACTGACGATTGGAGGCGCGATGGAATGCTCACCACCCAGAAAAACGGGAACCGCACTCTTGGGCAGAAGGGCGACTCCCTCTTTTATGGTCGCCCAGGCATATGCCGGATCAGATCCCAGCTCCATGTTGCCCAGATCGCAGATATTGAGACTCGCCAGATCCACATCACAGTCGCGCTCATAGCTCTCAAAGTTAAGAGAGGCGAGTCGGATGGCGTTTGGCCCATCCCTTGATCCAGATCTAAAAGATGTAGTCGAATCGAAGGGCAACCCTATGACCACATAATCCGCACCCTCCAATTCCCCAGATGCGTCGGCGAAGCCACACTTCTGGAACATACAAATGGATTGAGTAAAAAGATTCAGCGCAGGTCCAGCTTCGTCCTGCCCATGACGAAGAGGTAGGGAACCTCCTTGCCTTCCTCGATCTTCGGTTTCTGATCCTCGGTTATGGGGACATCTACCGTAGAGAAATCGCCCATGTCCATAAGCTGCACAGATGTGTCACCAATGGATAGTACCTGACCAGTCTTGCGCACAACCGTGGGCACATATATCTTTGTGGTAACCGGCGATACGATAGATCTTTTTTGGTTGTCGAAGATGCCTATGGCGTCCACCCTCGCCTTGGCCGAGCCGTGCTTCCCTGGTTTGGAATGGGATATGCTCTTGATGATACAGGGCTCCTCATCGATGATTACATATCTTCCCTCTTTCAGCTCTCTGACCTCAACCTGCTCCTTCATTTCATCACTCATTGCGACGAATGCAACTCTCCTATTTAAAGGATGTCTTTCATACGCGCTAGTGCTACCTCAAGCTGTGAGCGTGCTGCAGCATAGGATAGACGTATGTAATCTCTTCCACCCGGCCCGAAGGCAGATCCGGGAACCACGATAACTCCTGCGCTGCTCAGGCG
>JAUCQD010000291.1 GCA_030372945.1 Methanothrix sp.
GATGTGTATAAGAGACAGAGATGATAGTGATATCCGGTCTGAGCAAAGATTACTCAGGGAAAAAGGTGGTTGACTGCCTGAATCTGGGCGTGGCCCAAGGCGAGCTTTTCGGCTTTCTGGGACCGAACGGCGCTGGCAAGACCACAACAATTCGCATTCTTACAACCCTTACCAAGCCTTCATCAGGGCACGTCCTCATCAATGGCATCGACGTGGCCAAAAACCCAGAGGGCGTAAAGTCGGAGTTCGGCGTTGTCCAGCAGCATCTCAGTTTAAACAGAGATCTGACAATAGCCGAAAACCTAAAGCTGCATGCCAGGCTGCACCACCTGGCTCCAGATGATCGAGCGAAGCGGATCGCAGAGCTCCTCGATTATGTGGAGCTCACAGATCACGCGGACTATCTCGTCGATGATGTCTCAGGTGGCATGAAGAGAAGGGCCATGATCGCCAGAGCGCTCATCCACAGGCCGAAGCTGCTATTTCTCGATGAGCCGACTGTGGGCCTTGATGCCCAGACGCGTCGCAGGGTCTGGGACCTAATCCGCAAGATGAACCTAAGACAGAACAACAGTCTTTCTGACCACTCACTACATCGAAGAGGCAGAGGCATTATGCAATAGAGTGGGAATAATCCATCACGGCAAGCTCATTGCCTTAGGAACTCCCATTGAGCTGCGACAGAAGCTCGGCATGATCGCTGTGGAGATGCAGACATTCGAGAAAGGTACGGAATACAGGTATTTCCCAGATCGAGCCCTAGCCTCTGAGTTCATTCAAAGGCTGCCTGGTGCGGAGAGGGTAGTTATGCGAGAGTCCAACCTCGAAGATGTTTTCATAGAGATCACTGGCCAGAAGGTCCTGGGGGGTTAAGATGATAGCTTCGGATGCATATAGCATTCTCTGGGCAGATCTCGTCACGCTCAAACGCCGCTGGTCGAGATACCTCATCACGACTCTGATCAGTCCACTGCTTTATCTGATTGCTTTCGGGTGGGGCTTGGGCCGTGGGATCAACCTCAACGGCACGAGCTACCTTGAGTTCGTGGTACCTGGCATCATCGCCCTTACTGCCATGACCACCAGCTTCAATGGAGCCGGAACAAGGCTCAACGTAGATAGAATCTATTATAGAAGCTTTGACGAATGCATCATGGCACCTATAAAACTGCACTCGCTCTTGCTAGGCAAGGCACTGATAGGCACCGTGAGGGGTACATTGAGCTCTGTCGCATTCCTGATAGTGGCCATGCTGATCGCCCCAACCATCCACATCGGGCCGATGTTTCTCTTGGGATTGTTGCTCACCTGCATCACCTTCTCCTTCTTGGGAGTTCTTGCAGCCCTTCTGGCTAAGTCTCATGAGGACATGGGTACATTTGGCAGCATAATTCTTCTGCCCATGACCTTCTTGGGAGGGACATTCTTCTCGCTCTCGCAGGTGCCGTTAGGGCTTAAGTATGCGCTCTATCTTCTTCCGCTCACCCATGCCAGCTTATGGCTGCGAGCTGCAGCCCTGGATCAGTCGCTACCCTGGACATCGTTCCTTGTGCTTTTGATATTCTTTGGAGCATTCATGGAAGGCAGCATGATAGCATTAAAAAAGATCAGCCTGTAAAAAATTATGCGATCAGGACCTCCTCCACAGGCCTCCTGGGAGTATGCACCGCAGGCTCTGCATACCCCATGCGAATAAGTATCTGTGGAAATTTAGATCCAGATATCTTTGCCATCTCCGCTCTCAGCTCGGGGATGGCAATAGGCTGGCTGAAGAGGTCGAACCTTACATCCAATTGAGTCGCAGTCAGAAATAGCGTCTCGAATAGCACTCCAGTCTTGATCCAGGTCAATTTGTCTTCGCTCTCGCAAGATAATACAGCCACTGCAGGTGATTCTTTCATGTAAGCAGTCTCAATGCTTGCCCTGGACGATGACATATCAAAGGTCCCAAAGATAAATGACCCGAAGAATGACTCAAAATCCGAATAGCCGAATGAGTAGCCCGGCAGGCCGTCCTTGGCATCAGATGTGTTCGACCTTATCCAGGATGCCAGCTCTTTTCTGAAGGCTTTGTTTGCGAGCTGGACCTTATGAGCCCTTGCCAGAAGATCTGCCATCTGAGCCTTGCCTTCATTGCTCGTTATGATATCCAGCTTGAAGCCGTCTTTATCTGCGCACTCTTCCAATTTCCGGAGCTTCTCCTCCTCGATGGGCCTCTTCTCAAATCTCTTTCTGTTCGTATGCCGTCTGGTTATCTCGTTGAATAGATCTGGGAACCTTGGAAGCGCTGGCTTCTTGGAGAGTAGAACAGATGCAGTCCTCTCTCCCGAAAAGCCATCCGGCAAGCATTTCACGTCATAGCCAAAGCCGAAGTGCTCAGCAGCTATTAGAAGATTTGTGAGAAGGCAGCCATGGCTTATGTAGAGCGTTCTGTCCGTCGGATCCACTGAAGGCAAAGACCGACTGAAGTCGGCTATCAGGGATATCTCATTGTCCTTGATCGAAAACTTCCAGGGCTGGGTGTTGGGCCCGGAAGGAGCAAGAACAGCATACCTCAGTAGGCCTTTCATCTGCTCGAAAAGGTTGCCTTTGAAGGGGAAGTCGGCTTCCTGGACGTTCCAGGCTGCTAATTTATCGCTCATTTTAGACCATCTCCATTCCAGCCAGAGACTCAAAGATAAACTATATCTTCCTTATAG